>NZ_JBFBCE010000142.1:0-15091 GCF_040689595.1 Streptosporangium sp. NPDC051023
GTATTCCACCTCCACACGGACCACAGCGCCTCGTGGCGCACTCAACAAATGTGACAGCAACCCCGGTTCACCGGACGATTCCTACTCGGGGGCCACAATCACATGGCTCTTCTCATCCCCTCTGGCTGAGCTGACGCCCCCGTACCCGGTACTCCTGCTCTTCATCGGCTACGCCGCGATCAGTCGATCTTCGAATTCGAAATCGGCTCGGCCGGCAGGTCCACCGGTATCAGTCACACCGGCTCTACGTCGGTGGTGAAGGCGGGGGACTCGCCGGACTTAAGGTCCAGATGTAGGCGTCACATGGACCGGGGGAGCTGTTCGCGCACCCAGTCGGGGTCAGGGTTGACGTAAGGTCGGCCCGCCACCACTACGGTCGGCACCGTCTCGTCTCCGCCGGTGGCGGCCCGCACCGCCGCCGCACCGGCCGGGTCGCGCCAGATGTCCACCCAATGCAGCCGATGAGCATCACGGCCCAACCGGATCCGCAGCCGCAGGCAGTATTGGCAACCCGCTCGCCAGTAGACAATCGGCCAGCCGTCGGCTGCACCGCGGCGGTGCGCTTCTGCCGCACTGATCGATCGCGGGAACGCCAACGGCGAGAACACCCCCGCGAGCGAGACGAACACCAGCAGCAGAACAGCCGCACTGCCCGGGGACCCTGCGGCGATCTGCCCAGCCGCCACCATCAGGCCACTCACCAGGAACAGTATCGGCAAGATCAAAGCGCGCACCATGGTGACCAGGCTATTACTGTCTGGGCTGCTATCGGCGGTAAGGAGGCGGCAAAGGCCGGAGTCAGGCAGCCCCGGCCTCGTCGGAGGATGAGAGTCAGCAGCCGGCGCACGGTGCTGCCGATGGGGGCGACCAGAGTGATGGTCACCTCGCGTTCGGCCATGACGGCGTCGAAGGCGAGTAGGGCGCGCACAGATCCAGCCGAGATACCGGGAAAAATCGCGCAGTTCGCGCTGCCCGGCCCGTGAGGCAGTCACTTCGTCGCCGGCTTTTCGTGCTTCCCCGACGGTGCATCGCCGTCCAGCTACGCCGGAGTCAGCTCGGAGGGGGCGAACTCTTCATCGTCGGCGGGTTTGCCTTCATGGGTCCCCATGCGTCTTTCCTCCCTGCCGGGCTCCTGACGCGGAGCGCTCGCCGGTAAGCGTAACGTCGCGGCCGGTGACCATGGGGAGACACTTTTCCCGCCTCCGGATCGATGTCTTCTCAAGGTGAAGCCGCCCGCGGCGTCGCTGCCCAGCAGGGCGCTCATCTGTGACATTTCTGCTGGTAGGCGCGATAGTGGTGAGCCGGGATCGTGGGTGGTTACCCAACTGAGCAGTGGTTGCGTCCCCCGCGAGAGCTACAGGAATCGTCCGCTGACAGGTGATTCGCGGATCGTGGCATCTCCCTAGCGTGGTCGGTGGATCACGGGACAAGGGAGGCAACGATGAGCACGATGTCTGCGACGCACCGGCCGGGTGGCGGCCGTCTGGGCCGGTTCGCCGGCCATCCGCTGGTTTGGATGCCGACCGGACTGGTCGGCGTTATCTTGGTCTCCGCTCTGACCGCGACGGCGCCTGGCCCGCTGCCGCTGGTGGGGGCGGCCGCCGCGGTCGCCGTCTACTGGCTGGTGATGCGCTACCTCGCACGCCGGCCCACCCCAGAGATCGCCCGGCGCAGAGCGGTGCGAGAGGCACTGGCCGGGGGCGCTGTCGGCCTGGGGTTCATGCTGGTCTCCGTCCTCCTCATCACGGCGTTGGGGGGGTACTCGTTCTCCTGGGCGGGCCGCGGCTTGTTCTCGGTGGTGGTCTCCGCGGTCATCGTGATGGCCGGCACGGCGGTCACCGAGGAGCTGATGTTCCGCGGGCTGGCCCTGCAGGCCGTGGAGCGGCTGGGCGGTAGTCTCGTCGCCCTGGCGGTCACGGCGGGCTTCTTCGGGGTGGCGCACCTGTTCAACCCCGGTGCCAGCGTATGGAGTTCACTGGCCATCGCCATCGAGGCCGGGGTGCTGCTGGGGGCCGCGTTCCTGTGGCGGCGCAACCTGTGGTTCGTCTCGGGTCTGCACTTCGCCTGGAACACCGTCCAGCAACTGCTGGGCATCCCGACCTCAGGGCACGCCGTCGAGGGATTGCTGACCGTGCGGGCTACTGGTCCGGCCGTCCTGACGGGTGGGAGTTTCGGGCTGGAAGCCTCGATTATCCCGGTCGTGGTCGGTCTGGCACTGGCCATCCCTATGCTGATCCTGGCCCACCGTCGCGGTGGCCTGGTGCGCCGCCCGCGCGCCACCGGCTGACCGGGGAAGGGATCGCGATGGCCAGGAACGCCTGGGCCGCGGATGGTGCGCTGGCGCTGCTGGTCACCGTGCTGGCGTTTATACCGACGCTGTCGAAGGTCGGGGCCCAGCTCGGCGACCTCAACACCCGGCCAGTGCAGGTGCTGGGCGTCGGGCTGGGCCTGGCCCAGACTCTGCCGCTGGTCGTTCGCCGCCGCTGGCCCGCGGCCGGTCTGCTCATCATCGGCAGCGCGTTCGCGGTGCATCAGGCGCTGGGGTACCCGACCACGTTCGGGAGTGTGGGGCTGTATCTGGCGTTGTATGCCGTCGGCGCGCATCAGATCCGTTTCCGTCGTGTCCTGGCCGCGGTGGCCGGTGCGGGCTATGCCGTCCTGGCGCTTGTCCTGCACGGCCTGGGCTCGCCGCAGGCGATGCCGGATTACCTGGTGTTCTGGCTGTGCCTGGCTCTGTGCTGGCTGGCCGGGGCCGCGATGCGGAGGTGGCGGATGCAAGAGGGCGAGCGGCGGCGCCTGACCGCCGAGGTGGCCAGGTCCGCCGAGCGGGCCCGCATCGCGCGGGAGTTGCACGATGTGGTGACTCACCATGTGACGGCCATGGTGGTGCAGGCCGATGCGGCGCAGTTCCTGATCACCTCCGCGCCGGAGCGGGCGGGCCAGGGGCTGGCGGCCGTCAGTGACACCGGGCGGCGCGCACTGAGGGAGCTGCGCTCCCTGCTGGATGTGCTGGAGGCGACCGGCGAATCGGCTCCTGCGGATCGGGCGCCCGCCCTGGGCCGGATCGGCGATTTGGTCGAACAGGCCCGCCTGTCGGGCCAGCCCGTCGAATTCACCGAGGAAGGCGTGCGGCGGGAGCCGAGTGCAGAGGTGGAGCTGGCCGCCTACCGCGTGGTGCAGGAGACGCTGACCAATGCGATGAAGTACGCGGCAGGCCGGCCGACGGTGGTGTCGATCCGGTACGGCGAGCAGGTCGAGATCGAGGTGATCACCGAGGGATCGGCCGTTGCCGCGGTCGCGGGTGGCGGTCGGGGGCTGGCGGGGTTGCGTGAGCGGCTGGGGATGCTCGCCGGTGACCTGGAGGCTGGGCCGCGGCCCGACGGCGGTTTCGCGGTCCGTGCGGTGATTCCTTCGGGGGTGCCGGCATGATCCGGGTGCTGGTCTGTGACGACCAGGCGCTGGTCCGCACCGGATTCGTCACGATCTTCTCTGCCCAGCCTGATCTGGAAGTGATCGGGGAGGCCGACAACGGGCACGCGGCGGTGCAAGCCGCGCAGCGGTTGCGGCCCGACGTGGTCGTGATGGATATCCGCATGCCTGTGCTGGACGGTATCGAGGCGACCCGCCGGCTGGCCGGCCCGGCCGCTGTAGCGCCGCCCAAGGTCTTGGTCGTCACCACCTTCAACGTCGACGCCTACGTCTACGACGCCTTGCGGGCCGGAGCCAGTGGCTTCCTGCTCAAGGACGCGCCCCCGGCCGAGCTGGTGGCCGCGATCCGCACAGTCGCCGGTGGCGAGGCACTGCTGGCCCCGGCCGTCACCCGCAGGTTGATCGGCCACTTCGCCGAGCGGCTGCGCCCCACCGACATCGCACGCCCGGCCAGGGACGAGGTCGTCAACGCGCTGACGCCGCGCGAACTGGAGGTTCTGCGGGAGCTCGCCGCCGGCCTGTCCAACGCGGAGATCGCCCAGGCGCTGGTCATCGCGCCGGAAACGGTCAAGACCTACGTGTCGCGGATCCTGACCAAGCTCGGCCTGCGTGATCGTGTCCAGGCGGTCGTCCTGGCCTACCGGGTGGGCCTGGTGTCCGGAGGGCCCTGACACCGGACCGCGTCGCCGGCCACCACGTCCGCCAGTTGCTCGGTCAGGGCGGGCAGGATCTCCGGCAGCTCGGCCTGGTTCGGCTCGCTGATCCAGCGGGCGAAGGCGACCTTGAACACCGCGATGCCCGTCTCGGGCGGCCAGGCTCGCCGCCGGCTCGGGGAGGTCAGCTCTTTGAGCGCCCGGCCGGGCGGGGTGTTGATCAGGGGCGTGTACAGCACAGTGTGCCAGTCGGGCCGGTTGGCGCCGGTAGCGACGGGCGCGCACGATGTCGGCGAACTGGCAGAACCTGCGGTGTTCCACGGTTGAGATGAGGTTCGCCGAGGCGGGAGGAGGGGGCTGTCTGCGGTGAGGGGTTTTCGGTTGGAGTTTGGGTGGGCTCTGGGCATGGGCTGGTGGTGGTGCCGGCCAGTTCGGCGCAGATCGCCCGGCAGATGAAGGCGCCGCGGTGGAAGACCCGTAGTTCGGCCAGGTCGTGCGGGTCGTAGCGGATGACGACGCTTTCGCCGACGAAGGCGGCCAGTGTTGGATCCAGACGGAAGGCCGCCACTCGGTGGTCAGTGAGTACGGTGACGAGGGGCCAGAACCTCGGTGACTTTGGCGATCGCTTCCGGGCCGGGTTTGACGTAACGCACGACGGTGCGGGGGTTCTTGGCCTGTTGGTAAGGCTGGCCTCATCAGCCGCCATCAGTGACATTCCCGCAGGTGAACAGGGGGGCGAGAGGTTCCCTGCACAGGGAACTGGTCGATGACGCCGTCGTAGGTTTCCTGGGCGGGTCCGAACACGATTACGGAGATCGGTCGCTCAACCTCACCGCGGAACAGATAATTCCGTTCTGATAGGGTTGTGCCTGTTGGCCAGTCCCTCAGGAGGAGTTCTCATGTACCTGGTTACCGGTGCCACCGCCCACTTCGGCCGTCAGGCCGTTGAAGCGTTGCAGGCCGCGGGCCACCCGGTCCGGGCGTTGACCCGCAACCCCGAGCAGGCAGGGCTGCCGCAGGGTGTGGAGCTGGCTCAGGCCGACCTGACCAAGCCCGAGACCCTGCCCGCCGCCCTCGACGGCGTGAGCGCGATTCTGCTGATCCTGCAGTACGGCATGGACCCGGCGCCGCTCCTCGCCGCCGCACGGGAGGCCGGTGTCGCCCGGATCGTTTTCCTGTCCTCGGGCGCGGTGGTGGACGGCATCGACGCCCAGCCGGATGTGATCGCCCAGTACCACGGAAACGTGGAGCAGGCAGTCCGCGATTCCGGCCTGGAATGGACGGTCCTGCGGCTGCTGTTCCCGGCGATCAACTCGTTGACGTTCGCGATGCAGCTGGCCGGCGGTGATGTGATCCGCGCACCGTACATCGACGCAGCCGTTAGCGCGATCCACGAGCTGGACGTCGCGGACGTGGCGGTCGCGACGCTGACCGGCGAGGGTCACACCGGTCGGGCCTACGCTTTGACCGGGCCCGAGTCGCTCACGCAGGCCGACCAGGTCCGCATCCTCGGCGAGGCGCTCGGGCGCCCGCTCACCACCGAGGACCTCGACCCGGAGCCGGTGCTCCAGCAGATGAGCGCCTTCATGGACCCGGCCTTTCTGAACGCGCTTTTCTCCCTGATGGCGGCCACCGTGGGTAAGCCGGCCGAGGTCAACGACACCGTGGAGCGGATCACCGGCCACCCGGCCCGCACCTACGCCCAGTGGGCCGCCGACCACGCCGCCGACTTCTAACCTCTCATCAAAGGATCTCCTCCACATGCGTTTCGCCAAGACATTCGCCGCGCTGGCCACCGCCGCGGCGATCATCGTCCCCGCCGTCCCGGCTCAGGCCGGGACGGCGGGCCCCCGCTGGACGGGCGCCTGGTCGGCAGCTGTGCAGCAGCCCTCGCCCGGCGGGCTGCCGGGCTCGTCCAACTGGTCGCAGGCGGGCTTCGAGCGGCAGTCGGTACGCCAGGTGGTCCGGGCCACGGGAGCCGGCGTCGCCGTCCGCATCAAGATCTCCAACCTGTACGGCACGGCGCCCCTCACGGTGAGCGGGGCAACGGTGGCCAAGGCCGCCGCCGGGGCTGCCGTCCGTCCGGCGACCCTGCGCCCGGCGACCTTCTCGCTGCGGCCGTACACGGTGATCCCGGCGGGTCAGGAACTGGTCAGCGACCCGATCCCGCTGCCCGTCCAGGCGCTGGACCGGCTGGCCGTCACCTTGTACTTCCAGGGGGCGACCGGACCGGCCACCTTCCACGACGTCTCCTCGGCCACCAGCTACCGGGCCTCCGGCGACCACCGGTTCGACCCGCACGGCACCGCCTTCACCGACACCTCACAGTCGTGGTACTTCCTGAGCGGGGTGGACGTGCTGAACCCCGCCACCCGCGGCGCGGTGGTGGCCTTCGGCGACTCGGTCACCGACGGCACCGGCTCCACCCAGGACACCGACAATCGCTACCCCGACCAGCTCGCCGAGCGGCTGGTCGCGGCGGGCAGGCCGCTGACCGTGCTGAACAGCGGCATCTCAGGCAACCGGCTTCTCTCCGACCATCCGCTCTTCGGCGAGCGCGGCCTGGCCCGCTTCCAGGGGGACGTGCTCGACAAGCCGGGGGTGCGGACGGTGATCGTGATGGAAGGCATCAATGACATCACCTTCCAGGACTCGCCGGTCACCGCCGAGCAGGTCATCGCGGGACATCGCGAGCTGATCAGGCTCGCCCACACCCGAGGGATCACGATCGTCGGCGGCACGATCATGCCGTTCAAGGGCAACCCCTGGCTCTACCCGGACGGCACCCCCGAACCGTTCGCCCTGGAGCGGATCCGGGACCAGGTGAACACCTGGATCAGGACCAGCGGCGAGTATGACGCGGTGGCCGACTTCGAACACGTCCTGCTCTCACCGACCGACCCGGACCGGTTGCGGCCGGAGTTCAATGTCCGCGACGGACAAGCGGGCGACTGGCTCCACCCCAACGACGCCGGCCTGAACGCCATGGCCGAGACCATCGACCTGACCTGCCTGTAGGGCCCGGAACTCCGATACCCACGATCGAAGCTCCGTGGGTATCGGTGTACTGGCGATCGATCTCCGCGCTGGTCAGATGGCGCAGCAGGCCCTCGATCATCGAGGCCACCTCGGAGTCGGTGTCGGCCTCCAGCCCCTCGATCGCCGCGGTGCCGTCGGCGACCCGCTTGATCCCCATGTTCGTACCGAGCCCGAAGGTGCACAGCAGCAGCAGCCGGCGGCGCAGCACCTTCGCGTCGGTCACCGTGCGCGAGGCCACCGAGGTGAAATGGTTTGTAACCGCTCAGCTACCAATTGGTATGTCGGACTCATAATGGCGACGTAACGCGCCCGAGATGCAGCGCTTTGCTACTTTGCGGCCAGGCCGACGGTGGAGTCCATGGCCAAAACACGTAGCGGTAGTTACACAGCGTTACTTTGTGGCTGGTGGCACGGACCCGGGTGGGGGCCTATCCGGCTTCGTCATTTTCAAGTCCCTCGGGTCGCGCACGGACTGACGATCAGTGCATCGCATTGTGCGGAGCTCAGGCGGTCAGGCCTCGGGATGATGGCGTACGCGCCGCGCCCGACCTGCTCCACGGTGAGCGGGTCGGAAAGGATCGGACGACGGCTGATCGCGTCCAGAGCGCCGGCCGCCCGCTGGACAGGCCAGTCCAGCGCCGTGGCGAGGTCGTCCACGGTGAGCGGCCTGGCGGCGTACACCAGCGCGGCCAGCACTGTCAGCGCGTCGTGCACGGCGGCGTCGGTGAGGCTGCTGTCGTTCATCTGCTCGCTGATCCGGGTGAAGAACTGAGCCATCTGGCCCAGCCGGGTGCCGATGGGCGTGCCGACACCGAAGATCTCGATCCCGTGTCGCGCGGCCGCCGCGACCTCGGCGTGTGCCCCGGTGTCGGCTTTGAACGCCCGGAGCCAGACATCGTCGTCGACCACATACCGTTCGCGGCGGCCGGAATCCTGTGTGCGCCTGACCAACTCGATCGCCTCGAGGTAGCCGATGGCCTTGGACACCGACGCCGGGCTGACCCGTAGCCGGCGTACGAGCTCGGCGGACGTCAGGCCCCCGGAGCCGGAGGTGAGCAGGCAGACGAACACGCGAGCGGGCATCCGGGGAAGGCCGGTCCCGACCAGCAGCGCCGCGAACTGCTCCACGAAACCGCGCACGGACTCGGCCAGCAGCCCGTCGGCCGGTGGCTCCGTGGCCTGAACCGATCTGCGCCGGCGGGCGCGCTGCCCGGTGGCCTGCTGGGCGCGGTCGGCCAGGTAGCCGCCGGGCGCGCTGTTGCGCGCCACTTCGCGGCTGATCGTGGACGTGGGCCTGCCCAGCCGCCTGGCGATCTCGGCGTATCCCAGCCCTTCGGCCAGCCAGATCGCGATCTGCCGGCGATCCTCGGGGGTCAGCCTGCCTCCGGGCATCGGCTCGCTCTCCTGTCGGTTCGGTTCCACGGGTGCGTTCACCAACAGTACATTGCAACGGCCGGTCGACATGAATTGCATTTATCAACAATGCCGTTGCAACGATTGACGCGAAAATCCATGTTTTCAAGCGCATCGTTGAGACTTTTCGTTGACGATGCTTGAAATGCAACGTAGCCTTTTCCATCTTGGAAAGGTTCGGATGAGGCGAGGAACTCCTTATGACAAGAGCGTTGGATGTGACCCGGATGCGAGCTCGCGTCTCCGAGCTGCTCGCGGAGTACCGGATTCCGAGTGCTGCGATCGGCGTCCTCCGTGACGGGGAGATCACTGACTTCGCGGTCGGCGTCAAGAACATCTCCACGCGGGAGCCCGCGAGGACTGACACCATCTACCAGTGCGGCTCCGTATCCAAGACATGGACCGCCCTGGCGTTCATGCAGCTCGTCGACGAGGGGAAAGTCGCCTTGGACGAGCCGGTGCGGGGTTACCTCCCTGATTTCCGGGTCGCCGACCCCGGCGTCAGCGCCGAGGTCACACCCCGCCATCTCCTCAACCACACCAACGGCATCGAGGAGAGCTACGGAGATCCGGGTGAGAACGACGACGTGTACGAGCGCATGGTGGAGAACATCGCCGGCGCACGCCAGGTCCACCCCTTGGGCCACACTCACGGCTACAGCGCGGCCCTGGGCTACGCGATCCTCGCCCGCATCATGGAGGTGATCGACGGCAAACGGTGGGACGACATCATGAAGGATCGTCTGTTCGACCCCTTGGGACTGACCTCGACGAGCAGCAGGCGTGAGCACGCGGACCAGGATCGGGCCGCGACCGGATACCTGATCCGATCCCTTCAAGAGGGACCCATCCTCTCACCGCTGGGTCACCTGCCACGCTCCTTCGGCCCCGGAGGCAACGTCAACACGACAGCCCGGGAGTTACTGATGATGGCGTACGTCTTCCTCAACGAAGGAAAGGCATCGAACGGGACCAGAATCGTCTCACCCGGCATCATCCGCGAGATGATGGAGTCGCGGGTCCCCATACCTGACCCATACATGTTCGGGCCAGAATGGGCACTCGGCCTCATCGTGTGCGATTGGCACGGCCAAACCGCCTACGCCCACGACGGCAGTGCAGTCAGCCAGAGCGCCCGCCTGCGGATCCTGCCGGAATCGAACATCGCCGTCTCGATGCTGGCGAACGCCGGGCCGCGCGACAGCTTCTACCGGAAGGTGTTCAACGAAATCCTGGTCGACCTCGGCGCGGTCACGATCCCTGACCTGCCGGAACCCGACCCGACCCTGGCCCTCGATCTGTCCAGGTATGAAGGCTCCTACGAGCGCCCCGGCACTCGTTACGAAGTGGCGGCCGACCGCGGGAAGCTCCACCTCAAATTCACCCTGAACCCCGTGGAGGCGCAACTCCTTAATAAACCAGAACAGCTCGAATACGAGCTGTTCCCGATCAGCGAGACCCACTTCTTGATGCCTTCAGATGATCCGCTCGAGGACCCTCAGACCGTCGCGATCTACGACTTCAAGAACGGTGCCGCACAGTATCTTCACATCAATTGCCGAGTGAATCCGAGAGTCAATGAGGAGGGTTCCACGGTGCACGTCATGGCTGTTTCTACGATTTCTGACAACGACGGTTTCTGGGATTCCCTGAAGAAGGCGTACGGCCAGCTTCCCGAGGGTGCCAAGTGGACGCTGGCGGTAGCGAGCACCGACGGGAGCAGGGCGGTGAACGTCATCGTCAATGACTCGATCGACGGCGTCAGAAGCTTCTTCGAGGATCACGTCGGCCTCTTCGCTACGACGGAGTACTTCGAGGCCGACGCGTCCAACGCGGTCGGCCTCCCGACAACGTAGCCGCTCCTTGCACTGGCCCCCAAGCCACGATGGCAGCGCACCATTCGGATCCTGCGACCGCTGTCCTGCTTGGGGGTATTGCGCTCCTCCACCACTATGTTCAGGCCGCCCGCGACCCGGACCGATCGCCGTCGGCGGCGGCACCCAGCCGCTGGCCGACGTTGCCGACGCCGAGATCGGCGACGCCGGGGTCTGACCGGTATTCCTGCGAGATTGAACGTTAAGGGTTGCTCCGGTGAGCCTCTGGTCCGTTCAGCATCTGGGTTGGCTCGCCCCCGATGGGATAATCGCAGATAGCCGGTGATTATCTGCGATAGCTTCAGCATCGTCTGGCAAACGCCCACCGCCCGGCTGCTGCCCTGCCTGCTGGACGGACGCCGCACCGGCCCGGTGTTCCTCACCGACCGGCGCGCCCGCGTTGCGTTGCCGCCGGCCGACGTCGACCCCGGCTCCGGCCGGGCCCGGCTGTCCTACCGTCGCGCCGCCGAGCTGTTCGAGCAGGGCCCTGCCGGAGCGGCGGAACGTGCTCACTGACGCCGACCGGCGCGGGCTCACCCCGATCTTCCACATGAACATGACCCCCTACGGTGAGATCCAGCTGCGAACCGACCGCCGCCTGGACCTCACCGAACTCCCGGCATCCGGCGGGAGCTGAGGCGCCCGAAAGCCCACCCCCGCAGGAGTCACCTCACGGCCTAATGCGTTCGGGGAACCCGGTCCAGCGCAGGTCGGCCGGGAGGTGGCTCATGTCGTTGAACATCACGATCGTGGGCGGCAGGCCGTTGCGGTACTCGATGACCGTCAGCGCGGTGTTGGCGCTGTTCAGCCCGAGCCACCGGGATGGCGGCGCGTCTAGTGCATGCCGCACCAGCCACGCGATCGGATAGGCGTGCGTCACCAGGACCTCGTGCGTGTCGGCCTGGGTCTTTTTCGCGCTCGCGTCGGGAGTCTCCGCGAACCGGGCGACCAGGGCCTCGGCGAGCCTCAGGCCCGACGCTGCCTCGGTGTCGTCGTAGCCGTCGAAGAAGCCGACCCAGGACGCGGGTGTTTCGGCCATGCTGGGGACATAGGGCACGTGGTCAACGAGTTCGGCGGCCTCGGTCACGGGCACGTTCGGCAGATGCCGGGCGAGTTCACGCGCGCTTGCTTCGGCGCGTGGTAACGGAGAGTGCCAGACGGCGTCGACCGGTACGCCGGCGAGCCGTTCGCCCAGCAGGCGCGCCTGCCGGCGCCCGATGTCGGTGAGCACCCCGAACGCGTCAGCCGCGCCGTGGCGCGCCAGGTAGAGGACTCGTGTTGTCATCAGTGGTCAGGGACACGGGTCCGTGCGGGCCCGTTTCCCATCTCCTTTCGATCAATCGGTCAGGCGTTCGTCGCCGTGACGGTGCCGGCGGTGCCGTCGATGGTGATGATGGCGTCGTCGCGGAGCCTGCTTGTTGCGTTCGGGATGCCGAGGACGGCGGGGACGGCGTGTTCGCGAGCGACGATCGCGGCGTGGGAGAGCACGCCTCCGGTTTCGGTGACAACGCCGGCGGCGATGCGCAGCAGCGGCGTCCAAGCGGGGTCGGTGAAGGGGCAGACGAGGATGTCGCCCGGGCGCACGTGCGCGAAGTCGGCGGGACCGCGGACGATCCTGGCGGTGCCGGTCACGGTCCCGTGGCTGCCCGGTGTTCCGGTGAGTGTGGCGGGTGGGGTGTGCGAGGCGCCGGAAGGCGGTGGTGGTGACGGTGGTGGGGGTGCGGCGGTGACCGGCCGTGCTTGCAGAACCCAGGTGCGGCCGTCGACGATCGCCCACTCGATGTCCTGCGGTCCGCCGAGTACGGCAGCGATCTCTTTGCCCAATTCGGCGAGGTGCGTGACGGTCGCGTCGTCGATCGCGGGTTGGCGCCGGGCGTGGGTGGGCACGTCGCGAACGACGAGCTGCGTGCCGCGCCGGTCGAGGCGGGTCCGTTTGTCTGCGACGGTGCTTGTGATCGACCCGTCCTCGGCGACGCGATAGGCGTCAGGGGTGACCGTGCCCTCGACGATGCTGGGGCCGAGGCCCCAGGACGCCTCGATCTCGGTCGCGTCGTTCGGGCCTGCGGGTGTGAACATGACCCCGGATACCTCGGCATCCAGATGGCGTTGGACGATGACGGCCATCACGAGATCGTCGGATGGCTGGTCGTCGCGGCCGGAGGCGCCCTGGCGACCGATGGCACGTGGAGACAGCAGCGAGGCCCAGCAGGCACGTACGGCATCGGCGACCTCGCTGACTCCGTGCACAGCGAGAAAGCTCTCGTACTGACCGGCGGCCGACGCCTGACCGGTGTCTTCGTTCGCTGCCGATGACCTGACCGCCACGGGCGGGTCGCCGAGCTCGTCGAGTGCGCGCCCCAGTGCGTCGGTCACGGTGGCGTGGAGTGGGCGGCCCTGGATCACCTGCCGTGCCGCGTCGAGATCGTCTGGCTCGCCGGTGAACCGATCGAGGCCCAGGTCGCCGACGGCGGCCAGGTAGGCGGCGAATGGAACGACGAAGCCGCCAGGAACCGGCAGGCCCGCGCGGAGCAGCGCGCCGAGTGCGCCGGCCTTGTTCCCGCAGGTATCGGCGGCAGCCTCCATGAGGGGTACGATCACCCATCCCGCCTTTCAATAGATTGTTGACAACGTTTTGTTGAGTCTCCATCATGAGTCGCATGCCGCGCAAGCAGGACTTCACGAACACCGCGCACGCCGACCACGTCCAGGCCCAGCGTGAGCAGGACGCACGGGAGCGTCTACTAGACCTGGGCGCAGACACGCTCGACGCTCGTCCGTGGCGGCCCTCGCCCGCCCCGCCGTCGGCTGTCGACCTCGTCCAGTTCGCCGTCTGGCGCTGCGCCGACCTGGACCCGGAGGACATCCTGAGCGCTCTTGCCCTCCTGCAAGCCGCACGCGCGGAGGTCGAAGGACTCGAATCCGCCCTGCTGTTCATAGCCCGGAGTGCAGGACTGACCTGGGCGCAGATGGCACACGCGATGGGATTCAACTCCCCACAGGCGTGCCAGCAGTGGTACACCCGCCTGACAGCACGACAGGACGCTGGCTCATGACGCGGAACTCTCCGCTCGACCTCTTGGTCCTGCACGCCGTGCGCATCACCGGGTTCGCGGACACCCCCGTTGTCGCTCATCGGTACGGGCTCGACGCGGCCGAAACGAAAAAGGTGCTGCGCGACGCCCAGGCACGTGGCTGGGTCGAGCACACCGCCTTCGCCGGCACCGAGGGTTGGTCGTTGACCGAAGCGGGCAGAGCCGAGAACGAGCGCCAGCTCGCGGCCGAACTCGCACGCGTCGGCGGCGCCGACGAGGTCCGTGACGTCTACCGCAAGTTCCTCCCGCTGAACGGCCTCCTGCTACAAGCCTGCACCGACTGGCAACTCCGGCCCGCCGCCGGCGATCGGCTCGCCGTCAACGACCACTCTGACGCCGCGTGGGACGCCGGAGTCCTCTCCGAACTCGCCGGCATCGACCGCGCACTCACGCCACTCGCAGACCGGCTCGGGAGCGTCCTCACACGCTTCCGCGGATATGACAAGCGATTCACCGCAGCCCTGGCGCGCGCCCAAGCCGGGAAGGGCGACTGGGTCGACCGCACCGACGTCGACTCTTGCCACCGTGTCTGGTTCGAGCTCCACGAAGACCTCATCGCCACGCTCGGCCTTGATCGGCGCGCAGAACCCTGACCCCACACCCCGCCCCCGAATCGGCAGTGCAGTCCCTGCTCGGCGGGGATCCGAGCCTCTCGGCGCCGTAACACCTCCGTGGGTTCTCGGCAGGGGTTGCGCTCTCGGGAAGAGTGCGGTTCCGGCAACGGTCCGTCTTTCAGCGCGCAGGACCGCAATGGCGTGGGAACCAGCGTCAAGGCGTTGGCCGGACTTTGGGGCCAGCGAAGAGGCGGCGGCATCCGGCGTTGGTCAGGGCATCGAGGTGGCGTTCGAGATTTCAAATACGCCCGATGGGCGAGGGCTGGTTTCACAGCGCCCGAAAAGACATCCCGGCGCGGTCTTGCCGCCTTCTGGCAGATGGGGCTCGGTGGTGAGAATCCGCTGGAAGTTGTCCATTTATCCCATGGGGCGCTCCAGATGGCCCGTCTGACCTGACGCTGTAAGACCCCGACCAGCCGGGAAACGCGCGGCGCCGACGTCTCCCGCCTGCCGTGCGGTGGTGCAGAAATCGTCAACAAAAGGTACAGAAGTCGTCAACGACATTCTGAGTATGGGGTGTCAAAGTGGCTTATAGCTCACCGACAAAGGAGGGAAACGTGTAAGGAGAAATGGATTCACGGAGAGTCATCGGCTTTCGGCCTGCGGCTCGTCCGGCAGTCGGCGCGAACAGGAAGTCAACAGTGAAAAGGCAGGGGGCAGCCGATGTCATGCATGCTGTCCCGGCCTGACGGACCGTACGACGCGGGCGGAATATGAGAGCTTCGCCAGCGTGTGGCATCGAGACCGACGAGGGAGCGAGGCGAGTGAGAAAGCGAAGGAGTCTGGCGGCCGCCATAATGGCGGCGTGTGCGATGGCCACCTTGGTCACCGCGGTACCGGCTCAGGCGAAGGCGATGGACTGGGATGCGTGTCCCGTGGGCTATGGATCACCCCGGGTTGGTTGGAGGCTCCTGAACCTGGAAGGGTGAGGAGCTATGGCACCACCGAGGAAGTACAGCTCTGAACTGCGTGAACGT
>NZ_JBFBCE010000143.1:0-11268 GCF_040689595.1 Streptosporangium sp. NPDC051023
CCTCACCTCTTTTTGGCCGGTCGGCACGTGCCGACCGGCCAAAAAGAGGTGAGGCGCCCCTGAGCCGCCAAAGGCCCCTCCCGCCCGGCGTAATCTGCTCGAGGACGGCCGTCGCCGTCCGGCCGCACGTCGATCGTTCGGAGGTTCGAGATGACCTCGTCGCCGGTCGGGCTCACGACGGGCCTGCGTGCCCTCAGGGGACGGCGGGGGCCGCTCGCGCTCGCGCGGCCCGTGCCCTGGGTGTCGTTCACGCTCTACCTCGCGGTGCTCGCGGGCGGTGTCTACTACGACATGGTTGGGGCGGGCGACCGCGAGTCGATATACATGGTCGGTTTTGTCGGCGGCCTCGTTTCGCTGCTCGTCCTCGACGTCGCTGAGCGGCGACGCTTCGGGACCAGGCCTCCTGCGGGGCCCGCGATCGCGCTGCTCGCCGCACGCCTCGGGCTGTTCGCCGCGGTTTCCGCGTTCGACGGCTCCGGGCTGTCCCGGGCCCTGTTCCTGCTGGTGCCGTTCACCGCGTACTTCGCCTTCGGGCGCAGGACGGGGATCGCGCTGGGCATGGCGTGCCTCGGGCTGCTGGCCGCCGCGCTCACCCTGTCGGTCCCCGGCTGGTACACGCGGGCGGAGTACATCTCCGACCTGCTCATGTTCGCCCTCGGCCTGGTCCTCGTCGTCGCGACGGCCGAGGTCGCCGTCGGCGAGCAGGCGGGACGGGTACGGCTCGAGCGCACTCTGCGGGAGCTTGAGGAGTCCCACGGCCTGCTGACGGCCTACGCCGGGCAGGTCGCCGAGCTCTCGACCGCGATGGAGCGAACCCGGGTCGCCCGGGACATCCACGACAGCCTCGGTCACCACCTGACCGCGATCTCCATCCAGCTGGAGAAGGCCTCCGCCTTCCGGGACCTGGACCGCGCCGCCGCCGACCGGGCACTGACCGACGCCCGGTGGTCGGCCAGGCGCGCGCTGGAGGAGGTGCGCCAGGCGGTACGCGCGCTGCGCGCGGGAACGCGGCCCTTCTCACTGTCGGAGGCCCTCGCCGAACTGGTCGGGCACGCCGGTGACGGCCGCCTGGCGGTCACCCTCGACCTCGTGGGACAGGAGGACGGCTACGGCGCGGAATCGCTCGCCGCGCTCTACCGGGCCACCCAGGAGTGCCTGACCAACGCCCGCAGGCACGGTGACGCCGAGCACGTGTCGATCTCGGTGACGTTCGGGGAGTCGGTCGCGCGGCTCGTTGTCACCGACGACGGCAAAGGCTTCTCCCCCTCCACGCGGAGGGAGGGATTCGGCCTGCTCGGGATACGGGAGCGCACCCGCCTCCTGGGCGGCGGACTCGACATCCGGAGCGGCAGAGGAGTGGGCACCGTGATCACCGTGACGGTCCCCCGCACCGCCGGGGCCGCGAGCCGTACGGCGCAGGCGGCCGGATGAGCGAGGACGGTACGGAAGACCGGGTGAACGAGAACGGTGAGAACGGTGAGGGCGGCCGGACGGGCGGGGGCGGCATGGGCAGTGCGTCCGGCGGGCCCGTGCGCGTGCTCGTCGTCGACGACCAGGAGCTGATCCGCGAGGGCATCGCCTCCCTGCTCGGCATTCAGCCGGGCCTGACCGTGGTCGGGACCGCCAGGGACGGGGAGGACGCGGTCCGGCGGGCCCTCGCCCTGGAACCCGACGTGATCCTGATGGACGTCAGGATGCCCGGGGTCGACGGCGTCGAGGCGGTGACGATTCTGCGCCGCCGGATGCCGCGCTGCCGGATCGTCATGCTGACCACCTTCGACGACGAGGAGTACATCGTCCAGGCGCTCGCGGCGGGCGCGGCGGGTTATCTCCTGAAGGATCTGCCCGCGGCCGACCTTGCCGACGCGGTCCGCCTGGCCAACGCCGGTGTCACGCAGCTCGACTCGTCCGTTATGGGGCGCCTGGCGTCCATGCTGGCCCGCGCGGACCGTTCCGCGCCTGTGCCTGCGGAGGGCGGGCAGGCGGGAGAGGACGAGGGGGGCGGAGGCGTGCTGACCGGCCGTGAGATCGAGGTGTTGCGTCTCGTTGCGGGCGGCTCGACCAACCGGGAGATCGCCTCGCGCCTGTTCCTGAGCGAGGGAACGGTTAAGAACCACATCTCACGCATTCTCGGCAGGCTCGGCTTGCGGGACCGGACCCAGGCCGCCATCTACGCCCGAGACCACGGGTTGCTCTGATCCTCCCGCTCTGCTCTGACAGGCCCGGGACGACCAGCCATGGGACCCAGCCAAGACCCCCCGGGTGTTCCGGCCTGAGCGGCACGGGTGACGGCGCGCCGTACGACCGGCCCGCTCCCGCCCCGGCTCAGACCGGACCTCGCTCAGCCGCCGCTCTTGCGGCGGAAGGAACGCTTGCCCGCGATCGGGCCGTGGGCACCGTGGATCTTCGAGGAGCCCTTCCCCGTGCCACCGGCGGCCGCGTCCGTCTGGGCGAGCTTCTTGCGTTCAAGCGCCTCGCGGAACTTGCGCTTCAGCTCGTCCTCGGCACTCTCGGAACTTTCGGGTTCCGGTGTGACGTCAGACATACGGACCTCCTGAATCTGGGCGGCCGGTCAAAACTCCGGCCAACCGGATCATCATCTTCTCATGTCCTCTGCCGGGGGCGGCTGAGGGTAAATATGAAAGACTCTTATATAAGCAGGGTAGCCCTGTCCGTAGGGTCTCCGAGTGAGGTCGAGAGGATGCAATGAGACAGGAGAGCGGCGACGCGTCCCTGCTCCGCAGGCTGAACTCGGCGGCGATCCTGCGGATCCTGCGCGGCGGGGAGGTCGTGACCCTCACCGAGCTCGCCAGGGCGGCGCGGGTCTCCCGGCCGACCGCCGAGGGGATCGTCGAGGATCTGCTCGCCAAGCGGTGGGCCGAGGAGTGCGAGGGGGAGTCCGCGGACCGGCAGCGCGGTAGGCCGGCCAGGCGTTTCCGCTTTCACGGCTCGGCGGGTCACGTGATCGGCGTCGACGTCGGAGGCTACAAGCTGCTGGCCGTGACCGCCGATCTCAACGGACGGATCCTGGCGACGCGCAGGGTCACGGTCTCCCCTGACCTGCCTGCGGACGAGCGGATCGCGGCCGTCGCCGCGCTCGTCGAGGAGAGCGTCGTCGACAAGGAGAAGCTGGCGGCGGTCGCGATCGGCACCACCGGGGTCGTCGACGGGGCGGGGCGGGTGGTCAAGAGCGTGGCCATCCCTGGGTGGACCGGGGTCGACCTCCAGGCCGGGCTGGCGGCCCTGCTCCCCGTGCCGGTGCTGGTCGAGAACGACATGCGGCTGGCCGTGCTCGCCGAGCACTGGCGAGGGGTCGCCGAGGGGTACCGAGACGTCGTCTACCTGTTCACCGGCAACAGGATCGGTCTCGGCCTGCTGATCGGCGGCCGGTTGCATCGGGGCAGCCACGCTGCCTCAGGGGAGATCGGCGACCAGCCGAGCGGCTACCGGCTCGCCTTCCGCAACGTGATCGACTACGCCATGTCCGCCGATCCCGGTGAGCTGCGCTCTCCGAGGCAGTCGGCCGAGTTCGCGGTCGGCCGGGCGCGGGCGGGGGATGAGGAGGCGGCCCGCGCGGTCGAGGCGTTCGCCTTCCGCCTGGCGGAGGGGCTCGTCACCATCGTCAACCCGCTCGATCCCGAGCTGGTCGTGGTCGGTGGCAGCCTGTCCCAGGCCGGGTCGCTGCTGGTCGAGCCCATCCAGCGGCACCTGAATCGGGTCACCCTCTATCCTCCGGAGGTCGTGGCCTCCCGGCTCGGCAACGAGTCCGTCGCGCTCGGCGCGGTCCGTCTCGCCCTCGACCATCTCGACCGGACGCTGTTCACCCCAGCCTCCTGAGCCGGGCGCCCGCGCCGCCGTGACCGCCGCCCCTCGCGATGACCGGTACCTGGACATCGCCCTCGGGGACATAGCTCCGCCTGCCGCCGTTCGCCTTCACCGGCTCGAAGTGATTCGCCGGCGTCAGTGCACGCCCAGGGCCATCAGCACCAGCAGGCCCGCGAGGTGGCCGACCACGACGAACACGATGACGAAGAGGAAGATGAACCTCGCGGGGCCGTGCTCGAAGTGCTTGCCCTCGTTGAGCGCGGGACGCCCGGCCTGACGCTCGGCGATCCGCTCCTCGATCGTCTTGCCGCGAAACATGGGACTCCCTCTCGCCCGCTGATACTTTGCACAATAATAGTTTGTGCACCAATTATCGTACTATGGGGGGTGGGAGGTGCTGTGAGTGACACGATCGATGCCCTGAGCCTGGAACGGCAGGTGTGCTTCGCCCTTGCGGTCGCCTCGCGCAGCGTCATCGGCGTCTACCGGCCGCTGCTGCAGCCGATGGGCCTGACTCACCCGCAGTATCTGGTGATGCTGGCCCTCTGGGAGCACGCGCCGTTGTCGGTGAAGGAGCTGAGCAAGCTACTGCAACTCGACCCCGGTACGCTGTCACCGCTCCTCAAGCGTCTTGAGGCGATCGGTTACGTCCGGCGGCAGCGGGACAGCCAGGACGAGCGTGTCCTGCTGGTCACGCTCAGCCAGGAGGGCCGGGAGCTGAGGAGCGAGGCTGAGAGGATTCCGTCGTCCGTGGTCGACCGCCTGGGTATGGACCTGGAGGAGCTGCAGGAGCTCCACCGGTCGCTGACCCGCGTGATCGCCGCGGCGAACGGCGCACCTCACTGAGCAACGGAGAGGACAGGAGAAAGGCTCATGGCTGGAAGCCACGGAGGAAGCCCCAAGTCTTGGCTTGCGGTGATCGTCATTCTGATCGGGTTCACCGTCGGTGGTGTGGCCCTGTGCATCGGCCCCAGCTGGGCGCTGTTCTGGGCCGGGGCCGGGATCATCGCGGTCGGCGGCGTGATCGCCCTGGTGGTCGACATCTTCTCCGACGTGATCATTGACGCTCCCCGGGTGCCGCTGGACAACGGCAACTGATCACAGGGGCTGATCCTCCTTTCGCAGGGCCTCCTCGGTGGAGGGGGAGAGCTCGAAGGCGGAGCGCAGGCCGGTGATGGTCAGGATGCGCTCCAGGGTGCCATGGACCCCGGCGAGGACCAGGCGGGTGTCCAGGGCGCGGCTCCTCCTGAGGTTCGCGATCAGCTCCGCGACGCCGGTCGAGTCGCAGAAGGTGAGCGCCGTGACGTCGATGACCATGGTCGGGGGAGGGGCCTCCTCCCAGATCTTGGTCATCTCGCCGCGGAGGACGGGGGCATGACGATAGTCGAGCTCCCCGCTCGCCTCGACGACGCAGGCCGTGCCGTGCATGCTCCATGAAACCGCGAAAAAAGCCATGATCCGCTCCTCCGCCCGCGGGGCGCAGGGCGGGCTGTCTCTGTCCTATCAGGTCTGAGGCTCCGGCGAGGCACGGAGAGTCAAGTGATCCGGACGCGGTGCCCGCCGTGCCGGGCCCGTGCCCCGGCCGCCGTACGGCCTCGCGAAGAAAACGCGGCGCGAACGCGAAGAACCGTGACGTCGGTCACTCTATGGGTTCTGATGGTTACCCGATCGGAGTTTCCGTCGAGGCCGGGGAGGCCGAGCGCCCATGTCCCGAGATCGAACCCGTTGCCTGTATGTGGCCGTCGTCCTGGCGACGGTCGCCGGCGCCGTCGTCGGACTGGCGGCTCCCGGGGTCGGACGGGGGCTCGGGCCACTGGGCACGGCCTTCGTGGCGCTGATCAAGATGATGATCGGCCCGATCGTCTTCTGCACCATCGTGCTCGGCATCGGATCGGTCACCGGGGCGGCCAGGGTCGGCAGAGTCGGCGGCCTGGCACTGGCTTACTTCCTCGTCATGTCGAGCGTCGCGCTGGCCCTCGGCCTGGTCGCGGGCAACCTCCTCGACCCCGGCCAGGGGCTCGAACTCACCGGCGACCTCGGTAGGGCCGCGGGGACCGAGGCGGCTAAGGGGGCGGAGGGCGGCCTCGTCGCCTTCCTGCTCGGGATCGTCCCGGCCACGCTCGTCTCGGCGTTCACCGAGGGACAGGTGCTGCAGATCCTGCTGGTCGCCCTGCTCGCCGGGTTCGCCCTGCAGTCCATGGGGGAGGGGGGCGCCCCGCTGCTGGCCGCCGTCGGGTACGTGCAGCGGCTCGTCTTCCGCGTTCTCGCCATGATCATGTGGGCCGCCCCAGTGGGAGCCTTCGGCGCGATGGCCGCCGTCGCCGGTGCGACCGGCGTGGACGCGCTCAGGGGTCTTGCCGTCATCGTGCTCGGCTTCTACGCGACCTGCCTGGTGTTCGTGCTGGCCGTACTGGGGCCGCTGCTCTGGCTGGCCGCCCGGGTCAACCTGGTCTCGCTGCTGCGCTACCTCGGCCGGGAGTTCCTGCTCATCCTGTCCACCTCGTCCTCCGAGTCGGCGCTGCCCCGGCTGATCGCGAAGATGGAACATCTCGGGGTGAGCCGCTCCGTGGCCGGTGTCACCGTGCCGACGGGCTACTCCTTCAACCTCGACGGCACCGCCATCTACCTGACGATGGCCACTCTGTTCGTCGCCACCGCGACCGGCGCCCCCCTCTCGCCGGGCGAGCAGATCTCCCTGCTCGTCTTCATGCTCGTCGCCTCGAAGGGGGCGGCCGGGGTCACCGGGGCGGGCCTGGCCACGCTCGCGGGCGGCCTGCAGTCCCACCGCCCCGACCTGGTCGACGGCGTCGGCCTGGTCGTCGGCGTCGACCGTTTCATGTCGGAGGCGCGGGCGCTGACCAACTTCGCGGGCAACGCGGTCGCCGCCGTCCTGGTCGGGACCTGGACCGGCGAGTTCGACAGGGAACGCGCGGCCGAGGTGCTTTCCGGCCGCGCCCCGTTCGACGAGACCGCCCTCCTGGACGAGCCGAGTTCCGCTTCGCGGCGGCCGGAAGCCGTCGCGCGGTCCGTGGCCGGGGTGTCGGGGAGAGCGAATTTCGGGGAAGGCGGAGGATCCCCCGCCTATGCCGATCATGAAATCCTCGAACGCGATGAGAATAAAACACATTAATCGCTCTTGGGGTAACAAACCCCACCACGCCTATGTCGAAGCCGCTGGAGGGCGATCTGTCAGCAGGAAACTCCTGGTAATGTTCGCGAAAACTCGACGATTCTCCCTTCTTCCTGAGTCGTGATCATCTGAGGGAGTTCCGGATGTCCGAAACGCAGGTTTATGTCGTCGCTGCGGTCGCGGTCGTGATCGTGGCCCTGATAGTGCTCGCGTTCAGCAAGGGCTGGATGGGCAAGGTGTTCTTCCGGTACGACAACACGGAGGCCGGTGTGAGCGCTCCAGAAAAGACCGGCCCCACCCTCGACATGAACAAGACCGATGTCAGGGGAGGGTCCAAGGTCCGTAACCGCAAGGGCCTCCTCAAGATGAACCGCACCAAGGTCGACGACTCGACCATCGAGAACGGCTGAGCACCTGCAGACGCAGCTTTTTGATTTCGAGATAGTCCGGGAAATGCTGAGAAGCGCGCTCGCCGAGGAGCGGTTCTTTCTGTTCGCGCTGGCGGCGCCCAGATATGCGGGCAAGACCCGGTTGCTGTTCGAGTTCAGCGAGGAGGCGCACGAGGACGCCATTTCCTGCTATCTGGACCTGGACGAGGTGACCGGGCTGGAGGACGTGGTGACATCGGTTCTCGCGAGTGCGGATCCGGGGGAGTTCCCGAGCCTCAAGGAGAGCCTCGTCCTCATCGACCGCGGTGTGGAGCTGGACCGGACGCGGATCCGCAATTCGCAGGTCATGATCCACAACTCGCTGTCGGCGCAACGTCTCAAAGTCGTGCTCGCCAAATCCCTGGCCGCCGACTTCGCGCTTCACTCGCGCCCCCTCCTGCTCGCGCTGGACAACACGCCGAGCTGCACCCCGGACGCCTCGGCCGCCATCGAGCTGATGGTCCGCGCCATGCGCACCCGCGGACGGGGCGTCGTCGTCGCGGAGAAGGTGACGGAGGACGTCGCGGCACGGGTGCTGGGGAACAGGAAGACGGGTCCCGACGGCCTCGCCGTCAAGCTGCTGGACAAAGCATCCAGCGTGGAGCTCCCGAGGCTGGACGCGGCGGAGATCTCCCGATGGGCGGAACAGATGGGGATAGTCCAGGAAGCCGAAGGATTCGACTCGCTCGCGACGACGAGCGGCGGGCTTGCGGGGCTGGTCTTCGCGGGGCTTCTCAACATCGCCCACAAGCTCGACCAAGAGGTGTTCAATGTCAACTGAACCGGGTGTGGTGCGGAATCTCGCCAGGCATCTGGCGGAGTCCGCTCCGGGGGAGATCCTGGCGCTGAGCTTTCTCGACGAGTTCGACCTCGTGACGGCCCAGACACTGACGAGGCATGTGTTCAGGACGGACGTGACGATCGAGGGCGAGTGGTGGGCCAGCGTTTTCGAACGGCGCGGAGCCCGGTGGATCACTCGCCCGTTCCTGCGCCCACCCCTCCGGCGCTCGCTCATGGAGAACGACCCCGAGACGGTCCGTTTCGTATGCGCGGGCATGGTGGATCTGAGCATCGGAGACCAGCTCTCCGACCCCTTCTCCCTGTCGATGTGGTTCTCCCGCTTCGGGACCCAGCCCCTGGGCAGATCCTCCCTGTTCGCGCTCGCTCTCGAAGAGCCCCGCCTCGCTTACGAGTCCCTGGAACTCCTGAGAAGAAACGAGGAGTCCTTCGTCTACCGGGCCGCGTTCGCCCGCCTGAAGAACGCCTCCGAGTCCTGGGCCGATGTTTTCCGGATGGTCGCGGAGAGGTCTCCGGCGCTGAAGCGGGTTTACTACGACAACATTCTGCTGGTCCTGGGACACACGCCCCCGCGGCCGCGAGCGAGGCCGAAGGCGGGGCCGGGGGAGCGGGTCGCCGGCCGGACGGTCCGCGGCGGGGGCCTGGAGCTGAGACTCGACGCGGCCTACCAGTGGGAGTACGTCGTCCTGAAGGACACACCCAAGGGCCCATACGAACCCCGGCTCATCTGGCCCGCGGCCTCGTCTCCCGCGTTGCTGACAGGACCGGTGGCCGTACCTCTGCCGGCCGGGGTCCAAGGGGCGCTGGAAGGCGCGGCCGGGGACGATTCCCGGGCGCCCCGGAGGCAGGAGGCGTCGCGGTGGCGCGAGGAGGGAAGTCGGCGGACGTTCCGGGAAAGCGAACCCGACATTGGCGATCTCCTTGTCACCTCTCTTTTCCCGAGGGGGGAGGTGGAACGGGCGATCCACAAGATATCCATCGTGAACGACTACCACATCGAGCGTGAACTGCTCCTGACCCTCCGGCCGCCGACCGTCCGGGAGGGAGAGGACTCGCCTCACTACATCGTTCTCTGGCAGATCCCCGACAGTGCCGCGAAGGCCCCCGACCTTCAGCGGATCGGAGCCGATGGGTTCCCCATCTTCGGCCCCTCCTCGGGGGCGGCGAGCACTCTGAAGGAGCGCTTGAACGAAGTCCTGGACAGAAGGGCCGGCGGGCCCGGCTCCGAGCCGCCCCTGATAACGGCCGCGGTCTACGTCCAGCTGGATCGGCTGCGGGCGCAGCCGTGGAGGATCATCCGCGCACCCCAGAGCCGGGCCGAGTCTCAGGTCTCGGTCCAGTGGAGCGAGGAGATCCGCCTTTCCCAGAGGTGGACCCTGCTGCGCGCGCTGAGGGGGAACGTCGTCATCTCGGTGCAGACCTCGGGATTCACCATCGAGGAGGACTTCCAGGTGACCGTGAGCACGCCCCAGGACCTGCAGGTGCACGCTCTGGAGCTGGGCGTTCCGCAGCGCTCGGAACGTCTGGACATCCCGAGCGTTTTCACCGACTCGACGCTGGTCGTCAAACTGAGGCTCTCGCGTACCACGCGGTTGTACCTTCAGCTCACCCCTCTGCTGCTGGGAGTCGTTCTGGGCGTCGTCGCCGTCGCGGCGGCGTCCCCGGTGAACGCCGACTTCGCCCTGCAGCTCGTCTACCTCCCCTTCACCGTGGTTCCCATCGTCGTGTCGACCGTGATCGAAATGCGCCGTCAGCGCACCCACCAGGGTGGTCGTGCCTTCCGTTACCTGCCACCTTTCTTCGTGGCGCTCTGGTCCATCACGACGACGCTTGTGCTCACCGTGTTGCTGCCCTTCGACTCCTACTGGCACATGACGGCCCAGGTGGCGGCCGGTTCGTACGGCGCCCTTCTGATCGCTGGAAGCGGGTTTATCGCGATCATGGCCGGTGGCGTCCCGTCCTTCTTCCGATCCCGCGCAGACTCGTCCGGCGAGTAAGACCTGTGGTCCGCCGGGCACGCCGCCGTTCTTCGTACGGCTCAGCTCGGCGCTCAGCCGCCGTACCGGCGCCTCAGGCCGACACGCGCAGGAAGCCCAGATGCGCGGCCAGCCCGTCGAGGTCGACGCCGAGACGGCGCAGGATCCTGACGGAGACGTTCGAGCCATCGGCCAGCAGGCCTCGCAGCAGGTCCTTCTCCGTCACCCGCGGTCCTGCGCCGCGCCAGTTCGCGGCGACCTCGACGACCTTCCTCGCGCCGCCGGTGAGGGGGAGGACACCGGCGGGGCCGGTGAGCGTCACGCGGAGCGGGCGGACACGGGAGCGGCGCAGCCGCCACGCCGCCGGATCGTCGCGCCGGACGGGGATCCTGCGGCGGACCTCGTCCAGGTCGATGCCCAGCGTGGCCAGCAGTTCATGGTCGCCGGGGGCGCCCCCGATCTCTGCCCTGACAGCGGACGCCGTCACGGTGAAGCCCTCGACCGGCCACGACTCGGCCAGGGCGAGCAGCAGCATGTCCTCGTCGAGCGTGTTACGGCCGCAGTCGAGCGCCAGCAGGGCGGCGCGGACCATGACCCGCCGAGCCTCCGGAGTGAATGCGTGGAACATCGTCATCTCCCGCCGTCGGTGATCCGGTGTGCGTGCTTCCTGTGAGCCGTCTGCCGCTTCACGCCGAGCGCCGCCGCGATCGCCTCCCAGGACGTTCCCCTGGCCCGGGCGTCGGCGACGTGCGCCGCCTCGAGTTCCTCCAGCAGTCGCCGCAGGGCCGCGACCGCGGCCAGCGCGGTGACCGGGTCGTCGCCGCCGACGGCTCCGGCGAGTTCGGTTACCGATGCCATGATGTCAGCTTATGCTGACAAGGGCCATTTGTCAGCATAAGCTGACGTTTTCCCTTCCGGAGTTCGCCGCCGGGGGACGGGTTTCTCGTTGAAAGCTGTCCTTATAGCGTTGACCTGGGGATACTGAACAAGCAGACAGACCTGTCGGACCGCCTTCTCCCGCGCCGTGCCGCTGCCGGGCGGAGGGGGCTCGCCGGGCGCACATGAACAGGTAGGCCATGCGAAGCTCGTCACCCGCCAGCCGGAACTGCCC
>NZ_JBFBCE010000143.1:11278-14996 GCF_040689595.1 Streptosporangium sp. NPDC051023
GACATCCTCAACCTCGACTCCCGTGCCGCCGGCCTGCCCCCGGGGGGGGGCGGGGGGGTGGGGGGGGGGGCGCGGCGGGTCCCCCCCGCCGCCCGCCCGCCGAGGACACCTCTGACCGGTGTCGTTGTTTCCCGTTTCGCCCTGCGCTCCCGGCCGGGGCAGGGCGTAGCAGAAGAGGAGGGGTCGCCGTGAAATTCGTCGATTCGGCCAGACCGTACGTCCTTTCCCTGTTCCGCATCGTCATCGGGCTGCTCTTCGCCTGTCATGGCGCCTCGAAGATCTTCGGCGTGCTCGGCGGCGAGGTGGTCCGTGTCGGCGCCTGGCCGACGTGGTACGGGAGCGTCATCGAGCTCGTCGGAGGGAGCCTGGTCCTCCTCGGCCTCGGCACGCGGATCGCGGCACTGATCTGCTCGGGCGAGATGGCCTACGCCTACTTCACGATCCACCAGCCGAAAGCCCTGTGGCCGATGGAGAACGAGGGCGAGCTGGCCGCCGTCTACTCCTGGTCGTTCCTGCTGATCGCGGTGCTTGGCCCCGGGGTGTGGGCGCTCGACACCTGGCTGACCCGGGCCCACGCCCGAGGGCGGGCGCCCGCCACACCGGCGAGAACCGTCTGACCGGGCGCTACCCGTCTCGAAGCCGAGTCCTGGCCTGTCCCGATGCTTCGGTCTTCGGCCGCAGGCATTGCCGTGGTCATGGTTTTCGCGCTGTTCTCGCCTCGGTCGCGAACGGGTGCGGTGCCGTGCAGTCTCCTCGTGGCACCGCACCCGTTCCGCGCCACGCGCTCGCGGCGCCGGTCGCTCAGTTCCCGTGCAGGACCGCGCGCAGCCGGGGGGCGAACGCCTCGGGGTCGTCGACGAAGGCGATGTGGCCGCCGGGGAAGAGCGTCGGTTCCGTGCCGAGCTCCGCGGCGAGGGCGGCCGACGCGCGGTCGCAGAGCTGGCCCGCCGACTCCTCGCCGACGCCGACCACGATGCGGGCCTGCCCGGCGCGCAGGGTGGCGATGTCCGGCTGCCAGCGGGTCGTCCCGCGCATCTCGTGCAGGAACCAGAAGCGCTCGTCCGCCACCTGCTGCGGATCGGGCTCGGCCGGAGCCTCCGCGGGCGCGCCGCCGGGCTCCCCGGCCCCGGGCAGCGGGATGTTGGCGTTGACCATGAACTTGACCCAGGCTCCGGCGACGTCGCCGGAGACGTAGGTGGCGATGATGTCCTCGACCGCGGCGTCACGCTCCTCGCGGTCGTCGAGCAGGGCGTTCAGCGGGGGCTCGTGAGCGACCACGGTGTGCACCCGCTCGGGGTGGGCGACGGCGAGCGCCAGCGCGGTGACGGCGCCGCCGCTTGAGCCGAAGACCGCGGCCGGACCGGCGTCGAGGTGGGCCAGGAGTCGGGAGAGGTCGTTGGCGCGCATCTCCGGGGTCGAGTCCTGGCCGGGGGTGTCGAGGGTACTGCGGTTGAGGCCTCGTGGGTCGGTGGTGAGCACGGTGTGGTCGACGGCGAGCAGGTCGGCCAGCGGTGCGAAGAGCGCGGCGTGCATGGGCGCGCCGACGAGCACCACGAGGGGACCGTGGCCCCGCACCTCGTAGTGCAGTGTGGCGTCGGGGACCTTGAGGGACCCGGTGGTGACGGTCGTCGTGTGGTTCAACGGAGTCTCCTGGAACAGTGCTGTGGTGCTCGGTCGAAGGAGAGACTCCGGTCGTGAGGCAGAATCGTCGCTTGTGAGCGAAGTTTTTTCCCTGGAGATCGCCGACCCGGTCGCGGAGGGTACGGAGGATCCCGACCTGGCCAGGGCGCGTGACGGGGACGACGCCGCCTTCGGCCGTCTCGTCCGGCCGCTGCGCCGGGAACTGCACGCCCACTGCTACCGCATGCTCGGCTCGGCCCACGACGCCGACGACGCCCTGCAGGAGGCCCTGCTGCGGGCGTGGCGGGGGCTCTCGCGGTTCGAGGGCCGCGGTTCGCTGCGCTCGTGGCTCTACACCGTGGCCACTCGCACCTGCCTGGACACCGTCGAAGCCCGGGGCAGGCGGGCCCTGCCCGTCGACCTCGGCCCGTCCAGCGACCGGGCCGTGGTCGGCGACGTCCCGCTTGCCGACGTCGCCTGGTTGGGGCCCTACCCCGACGCGGGCCTCGTCGGTGTCCCGGCCGGTCCGGACGCGCGCTACGAGCAGCGCGAAGCCGTCGAGCTCGCCTTCGTCGCCGCCCTGCAGCACCTGCCGGGCAACCAGCGGGCGGCGCTACTGCTCTTCGAGGTCCTCGGCTTCTCCGCCGCCGAGATCGCCGTCATGATGAACACCTCGGCCACGTCGGTGAACTCCGCCCTGGCGCGAGCCCGCAAGGTCGTCGCGGAGAAGGTTCCCTCCGTCAGCCAGCAGCGGACGCTGCGCCGGATCGGCGACGCCCGGGTTCGGGAGATCGCCGCCGAGTACTCCGCCGCGCTGGAGCGTGGCGACGCCGCCGCCCTGGTCGCGTTGCTCACCGAGGACGTCACCTGGTCGATGCCGCCGCTGGCACACTGGTACCACGGCATCGAGGCCGTCACCGACTTCGTCGTGCAGCTTCCGATGACCACGTGCGGAAGCTGGCGGCACCTGCCGACCGGCGCGAACGGCCAGCCCGGCGTGGGCAGTTATCTCTGGAACGACGATGCGGGGGCGTACCTCGGCTGGTCGATCGACGTGTTCACCCTTCACGGAGGGCGAATCGCCGAGATCACCTCCTTCCTCGGCCCCGGCCATTTCACAATGCTCGGGCTGCCCGCCTCGCTGTCCTGACGGTGAGGACACAGGTGAACGCCTTCCCGCGAGACGCTACCGTTCAGGGGTGGACAGGATCTTCACCGTCGAGGAGGCACGGGCGCTGATGCCCGAGCTGCTGGAGCGGGCGGACGAGTTCGTGAGCCTGCGCGCCGACCTGGCCGAGCTGGCCCAGGACCTCCGCGAGCACGGCAGGTCCGATTCGGGCGGCCTGCCCGAGGCCAAGGGGATGGAGGCGCGCCTGGACGAGCTCCTCGGCTGGTTCGGGACGCGGGGCATCGAGGTCAAGGGGGTCGCGCCGCTGCTGGTCGACTTCCCCGCCGTGCTCGGCGGAGTGCCCGTCCGGCTGTGCTGGCTGGAGGGGGACCGAGAGCTCGCCTGGTACCATCGCGCCGACGTCGGCTTCGCCGGTCGCCGCCCCCTCGGTCAGGCCTGACCGCTCGTGCCGACGGGACGTGGCCGAATTTCCCCCCGACGCGCGCGGGGATGGACGGAGGACTGCGATGCTCACCGCTGACGACGTGCGCCGCGTGGCCATGGCGCTACCCAGGACCGAGGAGAGGCTCGTCCGGGACCGGGTGACGTTCCGGGTCGGCCGGATCGTCTACGCCGCGGTCTCTCCCGACGAGACCTCGATGGGGTTCGCCTTCCCCAAGGAGGAGCGGGCCGCGCTGATCGCGGCCGAACCGGAGAGGTTCCACATGCCGCGTCCCTCCGACGAGCGCTACAACTGGGTCCGGGTGTGGCTGGGCGCGATCGACGAGGCCGAGCTGCGGGAGCTCGTCCAGGAGGCGTGGCGGATGGCCGTGCCGAAGAGGGTGGCGGCCGCCCATTTCGGCGAGCCGGACCCCGGGAGGTCCCGCTGAGCCTTTAATAACTCCTAACAGAATGATCTCCGTTGTGGTTTGATCTCTCGCTGTAGCGATAGCGGGAGGGGTGAGCGGGTTGGCGCGGCCGAAGCCGTGG
>NZ_JBFBCE010000144.1:0-14921 GCF_040689595.1 Streptosporangium sp. NPDC051023
CACACCGGACAAGTCAGTCATGAAAGTCATGAAATAGGTGCGGGCCGGATGGAGACACTCCATCCGGCCCGCAGCGCCCCTGATCGCTCAGCTGTGGCGCGGTACGTTCTCGTCCGAGGCGTACGACGGGCTGAGTGACAGCGCGATGAACGTGAACGGACGTGTCACGTAGTTGAACCCGAGCGGGCAGTGCCGGGTGCCCGCGGGGATGAACACCGAGCCGGTCGTGGTGACCGTGTGCCGCTCGCCCTCGATGTCGAGGTACAGCGACGCACCGAGGTCGTGCACGTTGTCCGGGTCGTTGCCCATCCAGATGAGCACCTCGTCGTAGGTGTGCTCATGGTCGTTCACCCAGTGGATCTGCTCCGACGTGGGATTGATCCAGCTGTAGGCCATGTGGACCGTGCTGACGTCCACGTCGAAGGCGCGCATTAGCCCGAAGGGGTCGCCGATGTTCGCCGGACGCTCCCCGCCGGCGGCAGCCCCCTCGTTGACCAGGTCATCGGCGCAGTCCCGCATGTGATGGACGAACAGGTGATCGTACTTGCCCATGCCTCTCTTCGCTCCTTCCACGTCAAGCGGTCGTTTCCGTACTTGAATGGTGGTTCTTCGGGCACCGGTGGAAAAAGACACTTACGACAGCGGTCCTGTCACTGAGCCTGTGGCGCGGGGCCCATCCCCCGGGGCGCCACAGGAGAGGTCAGACGCCGAACGCGGCGGGGTACTGGATGGTGCCGGAGGGGACCGGGCGGGTGTCGTCCAGAGTCATGGCCATCATGGCCTCGTCAGGCACCTCGAAGGGGGCTCGGATGCCGAATCGGGAGGCGGGAGTGAAGCCGAACCGCGGGTAGTAGCCGGCGTGTCCCAGGACGACGACGAGGTTCTCTCCCATGGCCCGGGCGGCCTCCAGGGCGGCGCGGATGGCGGCGGAACCGGCGCCCATGCGCTGGACCGAGGGCAGCACCGCGCACGGCGCCAGGGCGAGCGCGGGGTCGCCGCCGACGTGGCAGCGGGTGAGCAACGCATGCCCGGCCAGGGTGCCGTCAGGGGCCGCGGTGACCATGGACAGGCCGTCGATCCACGCCTTCGGGTCGGCGCGCAGGGCATCGACGAGGTCAGCTTCCCCGGCGGCGGCGAAGGCGGCGAGGTTGATGTCGCGGATGGCGGGGATGTCGTCGGCGGTCTCGGGGCGGGTGGTCCAGGAGGTCATGGTGGTCCCGTTCTCGTCGGGGGTGTTGTCGTGGAGGCGGAGACTGCCGGGTGTCGCTGCCGTTCTCAGCGAGTGGTTGGTAACGGTGGTCATGGCCCCGCGCTAGACGTCGATCGTCAGCCTGCGACCAGGTCCATACGGAGGAAATCGGTGATGCGAAGCAGCCTCGGTGGGCGTGTCACCTCATCGGAGAGGGCCTGAAACGCCTCGTCTTCCCCGACGAGGCGTGGAGCGGCGAGTTGCACCTCTCTCCCGTCGACCCGGAGCCGCGCACCGTCGGCTGCCAGGACGTTCTGCACCCAGTCCGAGCGCGATCCATACACCAGAACGAACAGGTAGCCGCCGTCGACAGGATACGCATCGAGAGGCGTGCGGTACGTCGTGCCAGAGATGCGGCCGACGTGAGTCAGCACCGGCCACTTCCCACCCGCGATCGCGCGAGGGTTGAATACCCGCTTGTTCACGTGCCCCCACCATCTCGGCATCGGCATCGGGATCTCCTTCTCTCGCCCCAGCAGGGCGCGTCGTAGGTCAGACGTTTCTCCCAGCTAATGCAAATCCAGGAGGCCTTACACCCGTAAGGCTACTTACGGGTGTAAGGCTGGCTTACACTCGTAAGGTTGTCAAACCGCCCATACCCCGGAGCCGTCGTGTCACCACCACCACAACCGCTCAGCAGAGGTCTCGTGCTGGAAGCCGCGATCCGGGTCGCGGACCGCGGCGGCGTGGCGGCGATCACGATGCGACGGGTGGCGCAGGAACTGGGCGTGGAGGCGATGTCGCTCTACCACCACGTACCAAACAAGGACGCGATCCTCGACGGCGTGATCGACGTGGTGTTTGCGGCGATCACGCTCCCCAGCACCGAGTGCGACGATTGGCGCGACGCGATCCGTGTGCGCGCCTCCTCCGCGCGTGTGGTCCTGTCGCAGCACAGCTGGGCTCTCGGCCTCATGGACTCCCGTCGTAACCCGGGGCCTGCGACGCTACGCCACCACGACGCCGTCCTCGGTGTCCTCCGGGAGGCGGGGTTCACGCTGCCGATGGCCGCGCACGCTGTCTCGCTCATCGACAGCTACATCGGCGGGTTCGTCCTTCAGGAGGCGAACCTGCCGGTGACGACGCCGGACGATGTCGAGGAAGTGGCCGGCGGCATTCTCGAGCGTCTGCCGGTGGACGAGTTGCCGTACCTCACAGAGATGATCGTCGACTACGCCCTACGGCCGGGCTACGACCACACGAGCGAGTTCAGCTACGGCCTGGACCTGATTCTGGATGAGCTCGAAGCTCGCCGGAGGCAGAGCCTCGATACCGCTACATGAGACCCACCGCGCCCCTCCCCCGGAAACGCTCGCAGCGGGAACTGGCGGCACGTTCAAATCCAGCGGCGGCACTCGTTGCGCCGGTCTGGATGATGTACCGGATAACGTGGCGAAGTCACGCAGTGGCCGGGCGGGTGGATCGCCTGCTCGGCGGACGGCCATGATCGCCCATGTACGTGATACCAGGTCACAATCACGTACATGGGTCAGGACGATCTGGGTCCGATTCGGAGTCGGTGGACGGCTGTTCGACCGGGAAGAAAATCGGACTGAGCAGGTGTTGTGTGCGGTCCGGCGTTGGCTGGTTGGTCAACAGGGGCAGGATCACGCGACGGAACCCGATGATCATCTCTTCCAGCTCACCGCGGGTGAGCCAGACGGCGTGCTGCCGGTAGCCGACGAGATCCGCCGCCGGGTCGGCATCCTCGTGGTCGAGGTAGGCGTTGAATTCAGCGACCAGGACGGCCATCGAGGTGGCGAAGACGCGCCGATGGTCGTCGGGCGTCATGGCCGTGAGTACATCGGCGTCGAGGACGACTCGGTCGTGGCGTAGCCGGTAGCGGCGCTCCACCGCGCCGCGCACCCGCCTCTCACCCGCCACTTCCAGGATTCCGCTGGCCACGAGCAGGTCGACGTGCCGATAGATCATGGCCTTCGAGGTATCGGGGATCCGTGCGCATAGCTGACCGGTGGTGAGTTCCCGCTCTCCGCGCATCGCATGCACGATCCGCAGCCGCACCGGATGCGCCAGTAGCTCCAAAGTTTCCACGATGCAACGGTCTCATATCGTGCTACCGTTCGCAAAATAGTAGAAAGGATGGCGTCGAGATGACCATGGGAACGGATCCGGTGGCGATTGCCGTGGCGGTCGTCGAGATGGCGCGGAGTGGCCGCTTTGCGGACATTGAGACATTGTTCGCCCCGCCGCTGCGAGCGGTGGTCTCCGCCGAGACGCTGCAAGTCGCCTGGGAGAGTCAGCTCTCCAGGGGCGGGGCGATCTCCGCAGTCGGGACACCGATCAGCGAGCCGGCCCCCGAGAGCTGGGTGACCGCATCGGGGAAGTCGGAGCTGGTCAAGGTGAGCGTCCCGGTGATGTACGAGCGTGGCGGCCTGACGGTGGTCATGTCGGTCGACGAGACCGGCCTGCTGCAGGGTCTGCAGCTCGCGCCCGCGCTTACCGAGCAATGGACGCCGCCGTCGTACGTCCGCCGCAAGAGGTTCGATGAGCATGAGGTCACCGTGGGCTCCGGCGCGCCGGCCGTGCCCGGCACGTTGAGCTTGCCGCGCGGGCACGGTCCGTGGCCCGGAGTGGTTTTGCTCAGCGGCGGCGGGCCGTTCGACCGGGACGCCACCAGCGGCCCCAACAAGCCCCTCAAGGACCTGGCCTGGGGGCTGGCCAGCCGCGGCGTGGCCGTGCTGCGCTTTGACAAGGTGACCCACGCCCACGCCGGCCAGGTGGCGGCGGACCCAGGCTTCACCATGAGCGACGAGTACGTCCCGCACGCCGTCGCGGCCATCCACCTGCTCCAGCGCCACCATGCCGTCGACGCCGCGCGAGTGTATGTCGCAGGCCACAGCATGGGCGGCAAGGTGGCCCCGCGGGTCGCCGCCGCCGAGCCGTCCTTGGCCGGACTGGTGCTCTTGGCCGGTGACACCCAGCCCATGCACCAGGCCGCCGTCCGCGTCGTCCGCTACCTCGCCTCGCTCGATCCCGGCGCGCAGGCCGCAGTCGAGGCGATCACGCGGCAGGCCGCACTTGTCGACAGCCCACATCTGTCGGCTGAGACACCCGCCACGGAGCTGCCGTTCGGCTACTCCGGGGCGTACTGGCTCGACCTGCGCGACTACGACCCGGTCGCGACCGCGGCCGCGCTGGACAAGCCGATGCTCATCCTGCAAGGCGGCCGCGACTATCAGGTGACCGTCGCCGACGACCTCGCGGGCTGGCAGGCGGGCCTCGCCCACCGTACGGACGTCACCATCCGCGTCTACGACGCCGACGACCACCTGTTCTTCCCCGGCTCCGGCCCGTCCACGCCCGCGGACTACGACAAGCCCCAGCACGTCGACGCGGCCGTGGTCACCGACATCGCCGACTGGCTGGCACCGCGCCAATCGGCGATCGCCCGGCTCGTCTCCAGCTTCAAACGCTGACCACCCCGACTCGACACCCCCCTTGCAGGAAAGGCGCAGCGGTAATCGACGAACCGGACCGAGTCCAGGCCGCCGTGCACGGCCACCGGCCCTCTTGCCGGCGGGCAGCCTTCCGCTGCCCGCAGATCCACGATTCCAGTGCCCATACTGACCGTGCTTGATCGTACGGGGGCGAGGATCGGCGAACGATTCGCCGGCAGTCGAGGGAAGACTCTCGTTGACGTGCGCTAACGCAATCCCGTGTACCGGGTGACAGCAGTCCTGGCTGCCGTGCCGAGAACCGGTGGTGGCGCGTCCACGCCGTCCATGCCACACTCACTGTTATAGAACTCCTTGCAGAGTTATAGAACGATCGGAGCATGGCATGCGAGACATGTTGCCGTGGCATGAGCCCGTCCCGCTGGACAGGACGATGGGCGAGCCCCAAGCGCGGGGTCGATTCGGCGAGTACGGCGGACGGTACGCGCCGGAGTCCCTGGTGGAGGCATGCCGCGAGGTGGACGAGGCGTTCCGGGAGGCCTGGGCGGATCCGGGGTTCCGCGGCGCCCTGGCGCGGCTGCTCGCCGTGCACGCCGGGCGGCCGACCCCGCTCACACCGGCCTGCCGGCTGTCGGAGGCGCTGGGCGTGCAGCTGTACCTCAAGCGCGAGGATCTCACCCACACCGGATCCCACAAGATCAACAACGTGCTGGGCCAGGCCCTGCTGGCCACCCGGATGGGACGGCGCAGGCTGATCGCCGAGACGGGAGCGGGCCAGCACGGGGTGGCCACCGCGACCGCCGCCGCGCTGCTCGGGCTGGAGGCCACGGTGTTCATGGGCGAGCGCGACATCGAGCGGCAGGCGCTGAACGTCTTCCGGATGCGCATGCTGGGCGCCGAGGTGGTCCCGGTGACCACGGGCAGCCGTACCCTCAAGGACGCGACCAGCGAGGCCATGCGGCACTGGGTGGGCGCGACCGGCGACTCCCACTACTGCATCGGCTCGGTCGTCGGGCCGGATCCGTACCCGTGGATGGTCAGGGAGTTCCAGCGGATCATCGGCGACGAGGCCCGCGGGCAGTGGGCCGCCGAGCTGCGGACCGGCATCCCGGACTACGTGGTCGCGTGCGTCGGCGGCGGCTCCAACGCAGCCGGCACGTTCGCCGGATTCGCCGACACCCCGGCGCGCCTGGTCGGTGTCGAGGCGGAGGGCGGCGCCGGGGCGGCCCGCGGCCGGCTCGGCGTCATGCACGGCTGCCGCTCGCTGTTCCTGCAGGACGATGACGGGCAGATCACCCAGGCGCACTCCATCGCCGCCGGGCTCGACTACCCAGGAGTCGGGCCGGAGCACGCCCACCTGCGCGACCTGGGCCGAGCCCACTACGTCACGGTGACCGACGACGAGGCGGTCGGCGCAGCGGTACGGCTGGCGCGTACCGAAGGCATCGTCCCGGCGCTTGAATCGGCGCACGCCCTGGCCTGGGTGATCCGCGCGGCGGGCGGCAGCGACCTACCCGCAGGATCGACGGTGCTGATGACGTTGTCCGGCCGGGGCGACAAGGATGTCTCAGCCTTGAAGGAGCTGATGTGACGAACCCCACTCTGGCCGCGGGCGCGGTCGAACGCCACCTGCGTGCCCGCCGGGACACCGGCCGCGGCCTGCTCATGCCGTATGTCACCGGGGGGATCACGCCTGGCTGGACGGACTACCTGCGAGCGTTCGCCGCCGCCGGGGCGGACGCGATCGAGGTCGGCCTGCCCTTCTCCGACCCCACGCTGGACGGCGTCACCATCCAGCAGGCCAGCGACACGGCACTGGCCCGGGGGGCGAGCACCCGCCGGATCCTCGACGACCTGTCCGGCATGCCGGACCTAGGCGTTCCGCTGGTCGCCAGTACCTATTACAACCTGGTGCTGCACGACGGCCCCGAGGCGTTCTGCGCCGCGCTGCGCCGGGCCGGCGTCAGCGGCCTGATCGTGCCCGACCTGCCGGTGCATGAGGCGGACGAGCTAACGGACGTGGCCGCCGCCGCCGGGATCGAGCTGGTCCTGCTGGCGTCGCCGGCGACGCCGCAGCCACGGCTGGCGGAGATCTCGTCCCGCAGCCGCGGATTCGTCTACGCAGTGTCGCTGATGGGCACCACCGGTGAGCGGGCCGCCCTTGCCGCTTCGGCGGCGGAGCTCACCGAGCGGATCAGGCGCGTCACCGACCAGCCGGTCTTGCTAGGATTTGGCATCTCCACCCCGGACCAGGCACGCGAAGCCCGCCGGCACGCCGACGGCGTGGTGGTCGGCGCCGCGGTCATGCGGCGGGTGCTCGACGGGGCTGGGCCGGACGACCTACGGGCCTTCCTCGCCACCCTGCGGCAAGCCCTCGACCAGGAGTGTGACCGACCACGATGACCCCCGACGCCGGGCACGAGGCGAGATACCGCGCCATCGCCGCCGACCTCGCCACGAAGATCCGGTCGGGACACTACGCTCCCGGTGAGGCCCTGCCGCCGCAACGGGAGCTGAGCGCCTCCTACGGGGTGACCCTCATGACGCTGCGCCAGGCATTGCGGGAGCTCAGCGACGAGAGGCTGATCGTGCAGCAGCCCGGCAGGGGCACGTTCGTCGCCCCACCCCACCTGGCGTACCAGCTCGACTCGCTCCGCAGCCTGGTCGACGACCTGCGTAAACAGGGCCACGACGTGCGCACCGCGGTGGCCGGGCGGGCGGTGCGCCGGGCCCCCGCCCAGATCGCCACGGAGCTGCGGCTGCGTCCCGGCGACACCGCCCTGCGGCTGGAGCGGGTCCGCGAGTTCGCGGGACGTCCCGCCGTACACCAGGTGTCCTGGGTCCGCCGGCCGGTGGCCGACCAGATCCGCGACCGCGACTTCACCGCTGTCTCCCTCTACACGGCCCTCGCCGACGCGGGAGTGATGGTCGCCCGGGCGTCCGAGGTGGTCCGCCCCGGTTTACTGGACCCCGCCGCCGCCCGCCATCTCCACGAGCCGCAGGGCAGCCCGGTGCTCGTCAGCACCCGGATCACCTACACGCTCGACGCCACGCCCGTGGTGTCCGACCATGCCACCATCCTCGGCAGCATGATGGAGATCCGCACCGAACGCGCCGCCACCGGCCTCTCTCTCACCTGGGGCGCCACCAGCTGAGAACTTGTGTGCGGTCTATCCCACCGTGGCGACGAGCAGGTTCTTGCGGACCGGTAGGTCATTGCTGGCCATGGACATGAGCGTAGGAACCCGCCTACAGCTGCAGATGACGCAGCCTTTCCAGTGCCACCCGGTCGTCCGGTATCAGAGCTTGCCTCTGAACCAGTCGAGCAGGTAGGTGCGCAGTCTGGCGGCGTTGCGGTACCACGGATGTCATCTGGAAATCCTGAGCGTCACGCCGGCGGCCGGGCGAGTTTGACGGCCACGGCGTCGAGGACCCAGTCGAGGCCGGTCGCGAAGGACGCCTCGGCGTCCACCTCCGTGCCGTCGTGCACGGCCTTGGCCAGCGCCGGGAAGCGGCCCGTGGCCAGCATCCTCATCACATGCGGGCCGGAGGCGTGCTGCCAGTCGCGCTTGGACAGGCCCGTGGCGCGCTCGGCCCGCAGGTTCGCGATCTCGCGCCTGATCGCGCCAGTGAAGTAGGCACTGACAGTCTCCACGGCGCGCAGAACGATGTCGAGGTCGGCGAGGCCGTCGAGGGCGGCCAGCGTGGCCTCAGTCACGGCGAGGGCGTTCGGGCCCAGGGTCGGACGGCCGCCGAGCAGGTCGGCCAGCCATTCGTGACGGAGGGTGGCCTGCCTGGTGCGGTGGGCGCGGATGCGCAGCACCTCCCGCCAGTCGCCGGGCTGCTCCTCAGGGAGGATCTCGGCGTAGACCTCGTCCACCATGAGGTCGAACAGTTCCTCCTTGGTGGAGATGTATCCGTACAGTCGCATCGGGCCGGCGTCCAGCCGGGCGGCGACCTTGCGCAACGACACCGCCTCCAGCCCGCCCTCATCGGCCAGCGCGATGGCGGCGGCGACGATTCGCTCCCGGTCGAGCGGCACGGGGCGAGTCGGCGGCTCCGGCCGGTCCCACACAGTCATGGTTGCATCGTACTGTTGCGATACATCGTAATAGATGAATACAGTATATCGCCATGAGACACCGTATCGCTGTGATTGGGGGCGGCCCCGCCGGCCTCACCTTCGCCTGCGTCCTGCACCGCCACGGTCACCCCGTCACCATCCTCGAACGCGATCCCGCCCCCGACGCCCGTCCCCCGGGCGGCACGCTCGACCTGCACGAAAGAATGGGCCAGTTCGCGCTGGACAAGGCGGGGCTGTTGGCGGAGTTCCAGGCGCTGTCCCGTCCCGAGGGGCAGGCCATGCGCATCCTGGACACGGACGGGACCGTCCTGCGCGACTGGCAACCCCGTCCGGGTGACCAGGCCAATCCCGAGATCGACCGGAGGCAACTCCGTGACCTGCTGCTCGGCCCCCTCGACGTTCAGTGGGGGCGGGGCGTGGCGGAGGTAGTGCCGGGGACCCGGGACGGCGTGCTGGTCCGTTTCGCGGACGGGCGACAGGAGGCGTTCGACCTCGTGATCGGCGCGGACGGCGCCTGGTCCCGGGTCCGCCCAGCAATCTCGTCCGCGACGCCGCACTACACCGGCGTCACCTCGGTCGAGACCTCCCTGGACGACGTCGACACCCGCCACCCCGACCTCGCCCGGCTGATCGGCGACGGTTCCATGGCGGTGTACGGCGTGAACCGCGCCCTCGTCGCCCAGCGCAACAGCGGCGGCCACGTCAAGGTGTACGCCCAGTTCCGCGTGCCGCTGGACTGGCACACGAACCCGGACCGGCATATGGGCCTGAATCAGCGCGCAGGCCTGGACGAGGGCCTGGACCTGGCCGACGTCGAAGCCATGCGATCAAGCCTGCTGGCTCTGTTCGACGGCTGGGCTGCTCCCGTCCTCGACCTCCTCCGCCACGGCACCGCTTTCGTTCACCGCCCCCTCTACGTCCTGCCCGTGGCCCACACCTGGGCCCACGTCCCCGGGGTGACGCTACTGGGCGACGCCGCCCACCTGATGCCCCCGTTGGGGGTGGGCGCGAACCTCGCGATGCTGGAAGGCGCCGAACTCGCCGAGTCCGTCGCCGCCGCTTCCGACCCTGGCGATCTGGACGAGGCTGTCCGTGCCTTCGAGGAACAGATGTGGGCACGGGCCGGCAGGTGGGCGAAGATCACGACGGCCGGTCTGGAACGCCTCGTGAGCCCGGACCCCGCCGAAGCTCTCGCCCTCTTCGACGAAGTCCAGCCCTCCTGACTGTCAAGCGCGAGAGCACCAACACCAGCAGCACGGCACCGCCGCGGGTCCTTCCAGCAGATTCACCGCCCGCCATACGAATGGACCGGCTGCGCGATCGGGTGCTGTTCGAGACCGCCTACGTGTGCGGCACCCGCGCCTCCGAAGTATGCGGCCTGTACGTCGAGGACTTGGACCTGCGTATGGACGACGAACACGTGCGCATCTGCGGCAAGGGCGGCAGATGCGCACCGTGCTGCTCGATGACCGCGGCTATGTCGCCTTGCTCAAGCTCTACCCGGCCCGCTGTTCCGTGCGTCCATCAACGGCCGTGGCGGGCCGCTGTCCTACGACGCCGCCCGCCGACGCCGGGACCGGGCAACGAGGTAAGAAATCTTCATAACCAAGAGCGACCTCGCTCACCGCAACCAAGATCCTTCTCAACGCCAACGGCTGTCCGCGGGTTCCTCACCCCGGACCTATAGGGCGCGACAGCAAGAAGAATATTCTAGAAATCTGCGCGCTTCGAGCGTCGAGAATGTGGCGCCGGCTCCGTCCTTGGGACATCAGCGGCCACCGTGGCCGCACCACGCCAAGGAGACCCAGCATGACGATCCAGCGGATGGACAACGTCCTCATCGTTGTCGACGACCTTGACGCTGCTATTTCGTTCTTCGTCGAACTTGGCATGGAGCTGGAGGGCAAAGCGCCAATCGAGGGACGTTGGGCGGAGCGTGTCATCGGGCTCGACGACGTCCGACAGGACGTCGCAATGCTCCGGACCCCGGACGGCCATGGCCGAATCGAGCTGGCGATGTTCCACAGGCCGAAGGCGATCAGCGCCGAGCCGAAAGACGCGCCGGCGAACACGCTGGGCATTCGTCGCATCATGTTCGCCGTCGACGACATCGAGGACGTCGTTGCCCGCCTGCACATCCACGGCGCCGAACTCGTCGGCGAGCTGGAACAGTACGAGGACAGCTATCGACTCTGCTACCTCCGCGGTCCCGAGGGCATCATCGTCGGACTAGCCGAGCAGCTCAGCTAACGGTCCGTCGCGGCCGACCAGGGCGATCCGGCCCGCGCCCCGCGACGGCCGCGTGATTACCCGAGTCGGAGACGACGAATGTGCTTTCCCGCCATCAGTCACCACCGTCGAGCGCGCAAGCCCGGTGGCAGGTTGGGCGGATCAAGAAAACGACCATGGGGAGAAATGACCGTGCTCACAAACGAGATCACCGAGGTTCTGAACCGGCCGCTCAGCCAGGAGCTGCTAGCCCGCGACGTGACCCGCTTGGCCTATGTCGCCAAGGACGGCACACCCCGCAATATCCCGATCATCTTCACCTGGAACGGCTCGGAGATCGTCATGTGCACCTCGAAGAACGCTCCGAAACTCCCGGGTCTGCGCGAGAATCCGATGGTTGCCCTGACGATCGATACCGAGGTGCACCCGCCCAAGATCTTGCTCATCCGGGGGCGGGCCGAGCTGGACTTCGTCGATGGCATCCCGGATGAGTATCTCCAGGCGACCAGCACCTACGAGATGACGCCCGAGCAGCGGGTCGTGTGGGAGGCGGAGGTGCGTTCGCTCTACCACGACGGCATGGTCCGGATCGTCGTGACCCCGGCGTGGGCGAAGCTGATCGACTTCGAGACGACTGTGCCAAGCGCGGTCGAGGAACTGGCGCGCCAGCGAGAGGAGCGCCAGCGCGCCTGAGCGCCGCACGGTCGCCCGCGCTGGGTGGATCGTCCACGTCCCAATCCACCTCGGAGTGCGCGCAGTCTTTGAAATCCGCCAGGAAACGTCGCGGTCGGATGTCGAGAACCCGCGCGCGGCTTCGTCCCCGCAGTGAACACCGCAACAATGGGCCGTACCGCATAAAGGAGAACATGATGGCCAAATACCTGCTGCTCAAGCACTACCAGGGCGCGCCGGCGGCGGTTAATGACGTGCCGATGGACCAGTGGACGCCGGAGGAACTGTCGGCCCACGTGCAGTACATGGAAGACTTCGCCGCTCGGCTTGAGGGCACCGGCGAATTCGTCGACGCTCAGGCGCTTTCCCCGGAGGGCACGTTCGTCCGCTATGACGGCGAGGGGCGTCCACCGGTCACCGACGGCCCGTTCGCAGAGACCAAGGACCTGATCGCCGGCTGGATGGTGATCGACGTCGAGACCTACGAGCGGGCACTCGAACTGGCCGAGGAGTTGTCCGCGGCTCCGGGTGCGGGTGGGAAGCCGATCCACGAGTGGATCGAGGTGCGCCCGTTCCTGGCCGCGCCCCCGACCATTACGGAGTGACGCACACTGGGAATGACGCCTTCGGGTAGTTTTCTGCCATGAGCGTGCGCCCGGTGGTGGACGAGGCCCTGCTGCGGAGTCTCACCCCCACCGTGATCGGCATCCTCGTCCGTCGCGGAACCGACTTCGCGGCCGCCGAGGATGCGGTGCAGGACGCCCTGGTCGAGGCCGTGCGCGTGTGGCCGGACGATTCGCCACGGGACCCTCAGGGTTGGCTGGTCACCGTGGCATGGCGTAAGTTCCTCGACGCCGCCCGCGCCGATACCTCCCGATGGCACCGCGAGATACGCGTCGAGAGCGAGCCCGTGCCCGGCCCGGGCGAGTCGGTGGACGACACGCTCCAGCTGTACTTCCTGTGCGCACACCCGTCCCTGACATCGGCCTCGGCCGTCGCGCTCACGCTGCGCGCGGTCGGCGGCCTCACTACGCGTCAGATCGCGCAGGCATACCTCGTGCCGGAGGCGACCATGGCCCAGCGGATCAGCAGGGCCAAACGAACCGTCTCGAGCGTGCGGTTCAACCAGCCCGGCGACATCGCCACGGTGCTGCGCGTGCTCTACCTGGTCTTCAACGAGGGCTATTCCGGCGACGTCGACCTCGCCGCCGAGGCGATCCGGCTCACTCGCCAGTTGGCAGCCAAGATCAACGATGAGGAGGTCGCCGGCCTACTCGCGCTCATGCTGCTCCACCACGCCCGGCGCCCGGCACGGACCGCTTCCGACGGAAGGCTCGTACCTCTTGCCGAGCAGGACCGCAGCCTGTGGAACACTCGCCTGATCGCCGAGGGCGTCGACGTGCTCCAGACAGCCCTCATCCGCGACCGACTGGGTGAGTTCCAAGCCCAAGCCGCCGTCGCCGCGCTCCATGCCGACGCCCAGACGGCAGAGGAGACCGACTGGGTGCAGATCGTCGAGTGGTACGACGAACTGGTGTGCCTTACCGACAACCCGGTGGCCCGCCTCAACCGGGCCGTCGCGGTCGGTGAGGCCGCTGGCCCGCGGGCCGGCCTGGCCGCCCTCGCGGAGCTCAACCCCGCCTTGCCCCGCTATGCCGCGGTCTCGGCGTACCTGCACGAGCGTGACGACGACCCAGCGACCGCAGCACGGCTCTACGCAGAAGCTGCCCGATCGGCTTCCAGCCTTCCCGAACGCGACCACCTCACGCGACAGGCGGCACGGCTCAACGCGCAGCTACGCCCTCCACCCGACCGTCTCTAACACGAACACGATCAAGCAGAAACCCCAGCCAACCAGCCGCATTCACCCGCCCATGACGACTACGAACCGCAATCGTGATCACTCACTCAGTCACTTTGAGGGTGGGGACACTTCGGGAGCGGAGGGCGAAGATCCGCCGCCGCGGCCAGGCGCGCGAGGATTTCGTGCTGGAGACCGTCTACTGGGACGCCGGCGCCGCCCGCCTGCTCCCCTGCCTGCTCAAAGGCCGAACCCGCGGCGCAGTCTTCGTCACCCACCGCCCCCGGCCCCGGAAAGATCATCGACCCCCGCGACGTCTGCCCCGACACCGGCCTGAATCGTCAGGGCTGTCAGGAACATCTCTTATCAGGAGCCAGAACCTCGGGCCGACCCCCGCCGACACAGGTCGACAGGAACAGACATTGTTCGGTCTCATTCGGCCCGAGGTATGCCGCGTCGATTATGAGGCATTCGCCTGGATGCCTCAGATATTCGCCTCTCAGCCGCCGTGGTGACAGTGTCTACCGCTGTGTCCGCCGTGGTGTCCGCCGCAGTGTTTGGCCGCGTTGGCGGGCACGTTCAGTGTGGGGTTGCGGTCGAAGAACCCGTACGGCGTCAGCGAGAACCCGACGTGGTCGACCGGCATCACCGGCCAGTCCTCGGGACGCGGGAAGTGGGTCACGCCGAAGGTGTGCCACAGCACGACGTCCTCGCCGTCCAGGGGGCGGTCGCCCGCGACGTACGCCGGCAGACCGTCGCCCGGGTTCTGGTTGACGAACTCGCCGGCCGGGTAGCGCTCCTCGGGCGCGTACCGGGTGATCCACAGATCCCGGGTGGTGAACGCCGCCCGCGCGGCGATCGACGAGGACGGGTCGGCCAGCAGGGTCGGGCTCTGCACCGCGCGCAGCATGTAGCCGGTCGGCTGACCGAGCCGGTTGGTGCGCTCGGTGCTCACCACGTGCCAGGCCCGCCCGACCGAGGCGTCCGCGCTGCGCGCCCCCTCGGCCTCGCTCGCGATCCGGGTCCGGGCGTAGCTGAAGGCGTTGCCGTACGGGTTCTCCGGCGAGAGCGGCACCCGGAGCGCGTCGATCTCGTCGACCGCGTTCCGGACGCCGTCGACCATCATGTCGAGGCGGGCGCTGAACAGGTGCTGGTGGAACGGCGCGCCCACCCCCGGGGCCACCTCGCTGGCGTAGGGCCACTCCTGCAGCCCGCGGTAGGCCGAGGCGAAGAGGATGCCGGTGAGCTTGGCCTCGCACTCGATCCTGCCGTCGAGGTAGAGGTACCAGTAGAAGCCGTAGTCGTAGTTGCCGACCGTGGTGAAGAACGAGATCACCAGGCGGCGCTGGCGGCGGACCTCGGCCGAGTTCGGGAGGTAGATGTCGGTGTGCTTCCAGAGCGTGCCGTAGTCCTCCTCGTGCAGGCAGATCGCGTTGGGGATCCGCCGCACGTTGCCGAGCTCGTCGGCCA
>NZ_JBFBCE010000145.1:0-14645 GCF_040689595.1 Streptosporangium sp. NPDC051023
CACCAACGGCTCCAACTTCGGACCCCGACGACGCACCGGCTCACCAGAAGAGTTCACACAGGATCTAACGACGGATTACCGGCGCAGGACACTAGGCAGACAGTTTCAGGTCTTCGGAGGCCTCCAGTGCCCTGCTGAGGGCGGTCGTGCCCTCCCGGAGCTCCTCCGCGGTGACCGAGAGCGCGGGGCGGAGCCGTATCGACCGCTCGCCGCACGGCAGGACGAGCACGCCCTCGTCCCGTCTGAGCCGGGCGACCAGGCGGTCACGCGAGCCCGGGTCCGGCAGGTCGAAGGCGCACATGAGGCCGCGCCCCCTGGCGTTGCGGACCAGGCCGGGGAAGCGGGCCTGGATCTTCTGCAGCGCGGTGAGGAGGTCCTGACCGAGCTCGCCCGCACGCCTGATCAGGCCGTCGCGTTCCACGATCTCCAGCATTCTGCGGGAACGCACCATGTCGACCAGCCCGCCGCCCCAGGTCGAGTTGATCCGGCCGCTCACCCGGAACACGTTGTCCGGAACCAGGTCGACCCTGCGTCCCGCCATGACCCCGCCGACCTGGACCTTCTTGGCGAAGGCCACGATGTCGGGGCGCAGGCCGAGCTGCTGGTGCGCCCACGGGGTGCCGGTGATCCCGGCGCCCGTCTGCACCTCGTCCATGATGAGCAGCGCGTCGTGCTCGTGGCACAGGAGCTCCATCGCCTGCAGGAACTCGGCTCGCATGTGGTTGTCGCCGCCCTCGCCCTGGATCGGCTCCGCGATGAAGCAGGCGATGTCGTGCGGATACCGCTCGAAGGCGGCCCGCGCCTGGGCCAGCGACCGCCTCTCCGCCGCCTCGACGTCGCCGAAGTGGATCGCGGGCACCTCGATCCTGGGCCAGTCGAACATCGGGAAACGGTCGGTCTTGATCGGGTCGGTGTTGGTCAGCGAGAGCGTGTAGCCGCTGCGGCCGTGGAAGGCGCGGGTGAGGTGGAGCACCTTGGTGCCCAGGCGGGGAGAACGGCCCGCCGCCTCGTTGCGGCGGCTCTTCCAGTCGAAGGCGCACTTCAGCGCGTTCTCGACGGCCAGGGCCCCACCTTCGACGAAGAACAGGTGCGGCAGTTCGGGGTCGCCGAGCACCCGGTTGAACGTCTCGATGAAGTCGGCGAGATAGCTGGTGTACAGGTCGGAGTTGGCGGGCTTGTTCGCCGCGACCCTGCCGAGCAGGGCCAGGAAGTCCGGATCGTCGTCGAAGGGGTTCACCCCCAGCGGCGCCGAGGCGAAGAAGGTGTAGAAGTCCAGGTAGCTCCGGTCGGTGCGGGCGTCGACCAGCCGGGAGCCCCGGCTGCGGTCGAGGTCCAGAACCAGCCGGTAGCCGTCCACGAGCAGATGTCGAGCGAGGCGGCTGTGTACGTCCATGTCTCCTCCACAGGTCTCCCCCACGGCGGGTTTGAGGGATTATTCCCCGTAAATGACGCATCTATATGGAGACATTACGCATAGAAGCTGATTTTTCTGGAGATTATCCTGCAGCTACGCGACACGGGGAGTGCTCGAGGGACCGGGCCCGTGGGAGGCGAGCCCTTTGACCCGGAAGGCCAGCACCACCAGGGCGATGCCGTACACGATGGCCATGAGGCCGATGAGCCAGAGCACGGCCAGCGCGCTCGCGCCCGGCCAGACGAACAACAGGATGCCGAACAGCACCGACAGCACGCCGCCGACGATGAACATCCACTCGTTCGCCATGGCCCTGCGGAGCTTGATCCCCACCACGATCTCCAGGATGCCGGTGATGACGGCCCAGCTCGCGATGAAGAACAGCAGGACCAGGGCGGTCACCTGCGGCCAGATGAAGACCACGAGGCCGGTCAGGATGCTGACGACGCCATAGAAGATCGTCCACCCCCGGGAGCCGAAGTCCGCCCCCCTGCCCGCGCCGAACAGGGCGAGAGCCCCGTTCGCGATGACGTAGGCGGCGAAGATGATGAGGAGGTAGTAGACGGTGATGCGCGGCCAGAAGATCGCCAGCAGGCCGAACAGGATCGCGCAGACACCACGGACCAGATACACCCACCAGGTACGCGACAGCTCTTCCATGTGCCCTCCCGTGCGATCGCCCTCGCATGATCAGTTCATTTCCAGTAGCTCGGCAACACGAGACCTCAATTGGGTTAAATCGGGCTATCGTGCCTTCAAGCCGTCGAACCGCCAGGAGGAATGATCCATGTCCCTTCGTGAGTCCGCCGCCGACATGCGCGATGAGCTGGTTCGTCTCAGGCACGCCCTGCACCGGGAGCCCGAGCTCGGCCTCGCCCTGCCGCGCACCCAGGAGAAGGTGCTGGAGGCGATCTCCGGCCTGCCCCTCGAGGTACGGCTCGGCGAGCGGCTCAGCTCGGTCACCGCGGTGCTGCGCGGGACGCGCCCCGGCCCGACCGTGCTGTTGCGGGGCGACATGGACGCCCTGCCGGTCTCGGAGCGCAACGGCACCGCGGTCACCTCGCAGATCGAGGGCAGGATGCACGCGTGCGGCCACGACCTGCACACCACCATGCTGGCCGGGGCGGCGCACCTGCTGTCCGCCAGGCGCGACCGGCTCGCCGGAAACGTGATCTTCATGTTCCAGCCGGGCGAGGAGGGGTACGGCGGCGCGAAACTCATGATCGACGAGGGGACGCTGGACGCGGCGGGCGAGCGTCCCGTCGCGGCCTACGCCCTGCACGTGGTCAGCTCGCTGCTCCCCCAGGGGGTGTTCCTCACCAAGGGCGGCCCGATCATGTCCGCCGTCGACGACCTCGTCGTGACCGTGCGCGGCGCGGGCGGTCACGGCTCGGCGCCGCACCGCGCCAAGGACCCCATCCCCGCCGCGTGCGAGATGGTCCTGGCGTTGCAGGCCATGGTGACGCGGGGCTTCGACGTCTTCGACCCGGTGGTCGTCACCGTCGGCAGCTTCCACGCGGGCACCGTCAACAACGTGATCCCCGAGGAGGCCCGCTTCGAGGTGACCATCAGGTCGTTCTCCGGGGCCTCACACGAGCGGCTCCAGGAGCGCTCCGTTGCCCTGGTCAAGGGCATCGCCGCCGCCCACGGGCTGGACGTGGAGGCCGACTACCGGGTGAACTACCCGGTCACGGTCAACAACGAGGCCGAGGCCGATTTCGTCGCCGCGACCGTCAGGGAGGTCTACGGCGAGCAGCGCTTCCGCGGCGCCTCGAACCCGTTCACCGGCTCCGAGGACTTCTCCTACGTCTGCGACCAGGTGCCCTCCGCGTTCGTCGCGCTCGGCGCGTGCCTGTCCGGCGGCGACCCGGAGAAGGCCGCGTACAACCACGCCCCCGACGCGGAGTTCGACGACGCGGTGCTGCCGGACGGGGCCGCGCTCTACGCCGAGCTCGCGGCGCGCCGCCTCGAGGTCACGGCGGTCTGACCGCCCGCCTCCCCACGGCGGGCACCCGGAACCCCGCGCCGAGGCCTGCCACGGGACCCGGCCGTCAGGGAGCCCGCCGCCGGGACCCGGCACAGGAGACACCCGTCGTGGGCGGGCACGCCTCAGGGAGGCCGGTGGCTCAGGCGTCGGGGACGATCCTGATGCCCACCGTGCCGTTCTCACCCCGGCGGATCCTGCTCACGATCATCAGGACCCTGGCGGTCAGGCCGTACTTCTTCAGGATCAGGCGGCGCACCCGCTCCGTCTCCTCGGCGGGCAGCTCGGACGCCCGCCCCCCGACCTGCTCACCGCGCGTGTTCCCCCGCACGTCGCACGCCGCGACGACGACCCTCGGGTCCGCGCGGACGCGTTTGACCTTGCCCGAGGACGCCACGGTCCAGATCACCATGCCGTCGCCGTCCAGCGCGGCCCACACGGGTGTCGGCACCGCCGCGCCGTTCTTCCTGAAGGTCGTCACGGAGACGTACTGCTCGGCGGCCAGATCCTCGATCGTCGTCATGACCGGCACCTTACGCCGCCGCGTAGACCACCAGCGAGACCGCGACGTACTGGACCACGTAGGCGGCGACGGTGAACGTGTGGAAGACCTCGTGGAAGCCGAACCAGCGGGGCGAGGGGTCGGGGCGGCGCAGGCCGTACACGACGCCGCCCGCGGTGTAGAGCAGCCCGCCTGCGAGGACGAGAAGTACGGCGGCGCCCCCGGCACCCGCCACGAACTGGGGGAACACGAAGACGGCCGTCCAGCCGAGGGCGATGTAAAGCGCCGTGGAGAGCCATCGGGGAGCCGAGATCCACAGCACCCTGAACAGCACCCCGGCGACCGCCCCCGTCCAGACCACGGCGAGGACCACGGCCCTGGCGGGCCCGTCGAGGGCGAGCATCGCGAAGGGCGTGTAGGTGCCCGCGATGATCAGGTAGATGTTGGCGTGGTCGAGGCGGCGCAGCACGTCGGCGAGACGCGGGGAGAGGGTACCCCGATGGTAGGTGGCGGAGATGCCGAAGAGCAGGCCCGAGGTGACGGCGTAGACGGCTGCGGCCAGCCGTGCCTGCAGGGTCGGGCCCAGGGCGACGAGGGCGAATCCGGCGATGAGCGCGACGGGCAGGGCTCCCGCGTGCAACCAGCCTCGCAGGCGGGGCTTGGTCGGCCCGGGGAGCGTGAAGCCCTCGGCGGCGGTCGTGGTCATGAACCTACGCTAGCGTAACTTACGCTTACGTAGGTTGTGATCTGTCCTACATCGGGAACGGCCAGGCTCACCCGAGCTTTCTCGCCCTGCTCTCGCAGAGCTCGGCCCAGTGGGCGAACCCGGCCGACGCGTAGATCTTCGCCGCCCTGTGGTAGGCCTGCCTGGCCTCCGGCCACCGCCCCCTGGCCACCTCGATCTGGGCGACATATAGGAAGACACTGGCCTGGCCCAGCGCATCGCCCTCGTACAGCGGGAGCGCCCGCCGATAGGTCTCGACGGCGCTGTCATGCTCCCCGCGCAGCCTGGCGACGTCGGCGACGCCGCGCAGCGTGCTGGCCTGCCCTGGCCGGTCGCCGATCTCCTCGAACAGCTCCAGCGCCCGCCGATAGGTCTCGACGGCGCTGTCGTAGTCACCGTGCAGCTTCGCCGCCTCGGCGACGCCGCGCAGCACGTCCGCCTGACCTCGCCGGTCACCGATCTCCTCGAACAGCTCCAGCGCCCGCCGATAGGTCTCGACGGCGCTGTCGTGCTCGCCGTACAGCCTGTCGACGTCGGCGACGCCGCGCAGCGCGTTGGCCTGCCCGAGCCGGTCGCCGACCTCCTCGTACAGGGCGAGCGCCCGCCGGTAGACGACGCCCGCCTGGCCGTAGTCGTCACGCAGCCTGGCGACGTCGGCCAGCCCGCACAGCGCGTCGGCCTGGCCGAGCAGGTCGCCGGACTCCTCCGACAGCTCAAGCGCCCGCTGGTAGACGACAGCTGCCTGGTCATGGTCGTCGCGCAACCGGACGACCTCGGCCAGGCCGCACAGCGCGGAGATCTGGCCCTGCCGGTCGCCGACCTCCTCGTACAGGACGAGTGCCTGCCGGTAGAGGCTCACCGCCTGACCGTACCGGGCGCGTTTCTCCTCGACGCCGGCCAGGCCGTACAGCGCGCTCGCCTGCTCCCAGGGGTTTCCCATCTCGCGCGCGACGTCGTACGCGGCCGTGTGGAGCGCGTCGGCCTGGTCGGCACGGCCCTCAAGCAGCAGCCACCACCCGACGACCTTGACGAACCCGGCGGCCCGTTCCCATCGGTCGTCCAGCGCGGCGGCACAACAGGCGCGCAGCTCACCCGTCGAGGGAACCAGCCAGGCTCTGGCACGCGCCGCCCTGCCGGAGCGCGCCGTGTCCCGCGCGTCCGCGACCGCCCCCAGGCGGCCGAGGAGCTCCTCGGTCGCGCCGTCCGCCGCCTGGTACAGATGGCGGTAAAGCCTGGCCCTGGCCTGGCCGGCCCACGCGGCGTCATGCCCGGCACCCGCCTCGCGGGCGTAGCCGAGGAACAGGTCGTGGAAGGTGTAACGGCCCGGCATGGCGAGGACCAGCATGCTGCGCTTGGCCAGCTCGGCCAGTCCGACCCGCGCAACGGGGCGGGGCAGAGCGGCCAGCGCCCCGACCGAGGCGGCGTCGAAGTCGGGGCCGGGATGCGCGGCGCACGCGTCCAGCAGCTCCCTCAGGTCCTCCTCGAGCGCCCGGTAGGACAGCTCGAACGCGGCGCGGGTCTCCCGTTCCCCGTCGCGGATGTGCCGCAGTGGCCGCGCGGTGTCGCTCATCGTCTCCAGGAGGTCCGCCGGGTCAAGCTCGGCCAGCAGCGCGCCAACGGGACGCAGCGCCAGCGGCAGGAACCCGCACAGCCGCGCCAGCTCCGCCAGCGTCCGCCTGTCCTGACCCTCCTCGCGCCCGGCGGCGCCCGCCAGCAGCGCGACCGCGTCCGCCTCGGGCAGCGCCTCGATCTGCACCCTCCGGTGGGCGTCCAGCCCGTCAAGCCGGTTACGGCTGGTGACGAGCACGAGGCAGTGCCGGGCGTGACCGGGAAGCAACGGTCGTACCTGGTCGGCGTTCCTGGCGTTGTCGAACACCAGCAGCACCTGGCGGTCGGCGAGCCAGGCCCGCCAGAGCTGGGACTTGCCCGCCACGTCGGCCGGAACCTCCGAGGCGGGGAACCCGACCAGGCCCAGCAGCTCGGACAGCACGTCCCCCGGATCGCGCGGTTCCTCACCCGGGGTGAAGCCGAACAGGTCCAGCTCGATCCTGGCGTCGGCGAACCGGTCGCGGACTCGGGCGGTGAGAGCCCGCACCAGCGCGGTCTTGCCGATCCCGCCCATGCCGTGCACCGCGGAGAGCACCACGGGGCGTCCCCCGGAGCGCGCCTGGTCGACGAGCGTGAGCAGGTCGTCCAGCTCCGCCTCCCGCCCGACCATCGTGACGGGTGGCGGCACCAGCGTGTCCGGCGTTCTCACGAGCCGCTGCGGCTCCCGGCCACCGAAGTTGTTGATCTGTGTTCCACCGTACTGCGCGGCCTGCTGGGCGTGGCCGTACGCCTGAACCCGCTGGCCGCCCTCCGGGGCCACACGATCCACACCCATGCGGAAGCTCCCCTGACATCAGCGCGAAGGCCCCCGACGGCGCGCGCCGCACCCCGTTGTGACGAATCTAACGCCGCCCCCTCCAGCATGCCCAGAAAACACGGCACGCCGTCACAGGGCCTTGCCGTCAAAGGGCCTTGAGGAACCTGGCCGCGATGGGGACCGCCCCCTCCGCGCCGCTGCCGCCGTTCTCGACGAGGACGGCGAAGGCCAGCTCGCCGCGATAGCCGATGAACCACGCGTGTTCCTTGCCCCCTGCCGCCTCGGCGGTCCCCGTCTTGCCCGCCGTACCGGAGGGAAGACCGCCCGAGGCGGCGGTGCCGCCGTCGGAGACGACCGCCCGCATCATCGTGCGCAGGCCGGTGACCGTTTTCTGCGGCAGCGGGACCGGCTTCACCGACGGCGACCGCCCCGGGACCAGGACCGGCCAGCGCCAGGAGCCGTCCTGTACGGCCGCCGCCACGAGGGCCATGCAGAGCGGGCTCGCCTCGACGGAGCCCTGGCCGATGGCGTCGGAGGCCAGCTCGTCCTCGTCCGCCGGGGTTCGGATCCTGCCGCAGACCCCGGAGACCTCGAGGTCCTTGCCGAACCCGAACAGCTCGGCGGCCCGCACCAGGTCGTCGCCGTTCGCGAGCAGGCGGCCCGCCTGCTCGACGAAGGTCGTGTTGCAGGAGACCGCGAAGGCGGTGGTCAGGGTGACCGGCCCTGGGGCGGCGTGCCCTCCGGCGTTGTGGATCGTCCTGGCCCTCGGGGGTGTGTAGGTGGCCGGGCACCGCACGGGTGTGTCCGGATCCAGGCCCGCGGCGAGCAGGGCGGTCGCGGTGACCACCTTGAACGTCGACCCCGGCGGGTAGTAGCCGCGGAAGGCGTTCTGCCCGCCGTTCCCCGCGCCGAGCCGGTCGACGACGGCGAGGACCGCGCCGGTGCGGGGCTGGATCGCGACGATCGCGGCGGGCCTGTCCACGCCGTCGAGCGCGCGGGCCGCCGCGGCCTGGACGGGCCGGGAGACGGTCGTCCTGACCTCCTTCGCGTGCGGCGGCCTGAAGGACGCCAGTTCCTTCCTGCTCCCGTCCGCCCGGATCGCCTCAAGGGCGTAGCCGGTGGTCTCCTCGGAGTCGGCGCCGAACAACCCGCGGTAGCTCTCCGCCCCGCTGTCGTGCGGGAACGGGGCTCCCGAGTCGGTAACCGGCTCGGCCGCGGGCGCCGGGATCTCCTTGAAGGCGATCCTGCCGCCGCCCGCGAGCGCCGGATGGATCGTCTCCGGCAGCCACAGCACCTTCCAGCGCCCACCGCGCAGGACCAGCCGCAGCGTCGACTCGAACGGCCAGTCACCGAGGTTCCTGATCTTCCTGACCCCGTGGAAGGGCAGCTCCGCCTCCTGCCCGCTCGGCCGCCTCAGCGTGCCGGGGACGAGCTTCAGCGACTCGACGTCCAGGTCGCGGGCGAAGTCCAGGTGCCGCTGGGCGAAGTCGGCCGGTGGAGAGACGACCATCCGGCTCATCTCGCTGAGGTCGCTGTCCTGCCAGGAGGACAGGTAGGCCTTGCCCGTCTCCTCGGGCCCCACGGCCGCCTCCGCGTGCACCGCGGATCCGGTCGGCCGCAGCAGCGCGTAGACGCCTGCGCCGATCATGACGAGCACGACGGTGGTGAGCACGAGGACCGCTCGAGTACGCATACGGTTTCTCCCAGAGGTGTCCCTCTCGGTTGTACAGGAACGGCACTGGAAAGTGGGGCAAAAGTGATCAGGCGGGAACCACCGGGGCCGATGCCTGGCCGCTACCCGGTGAGCTTCGGCGAGGTCGACCTCCTGGGAGATCTGGACAGGCCCTCCGGGTGGGTGATCTCCAAGGACGGCGTACCCCAGTCCTACGTGGATCTGGAGGATCCCACGTATCTCGACTTCGAGTACGTGCAGCTGATGGCCGTCGTGATCGACCTGCTCCCCGAGGGGCCGCTGGACGCCGTGCACGTGGGAGGCTGCGCCTGCACCGTGCCCCGTTACGTGGCCGCGACGAGGCCGGGGTCACGGCAGATCGTCGCGGAGCCGGACGGCGGGCTCGTCCAACTGGTCAGGGACCAGCTCAGGCTGAAGTCGGTGCCACGGCTCAAGGTCAGGGTCCTGGACGGCCGTACGGCGACGGCGAGCCTGCCGGACGCCTCCGCCGACCTGGTCGTGCTCGACGCGTTCAGCGGCGCGACGATGCCGATCGACCTGGCCACCACGGAGTACATGGGCGACGTCGCACGCGTTCTGCGGTCCTCCGGGACCCTGCTGGCCAACGTCGCCGACGGCAAGGGCCTGGCCTTCGCCCGCAGGCTGCTCGCCACGATCGGCGGCACCTTCGGTCACATGACCCTGCTGGCCGACCCCGGCGTCATGCGGGGGCGGCGTTTCGGCAACCTCATCATCGCCGCCTCCCGCACCGAGCTCCCCTACGCCGATCTGACCCGCAGGACGGCGGGCGGCCTGACCCGGGCCCGGTGCCTGTACGGGGAGGAGCTGGTGAAGTTCGTCGCCGGGTCTCCGCCGTTGCGCGACGGCGATCCGGTGGTCATTCCCGTCCCGCCGCCGGAGGTGTTCGGCTGAGCGTCCTCAGGCGGGCACGGGCACCCAGGCCCGCACGCTGGTGCCCTCGCCCGGGCCGCTGGTCAGCTGGAGTCCTCCGCCGAGGGCGTTCATCCGGTCCGCGGGCGTCCCCAGCCTCCCGCGGCCGGCCGCGGCCGTGTCGAAGCCCTTCCCGTCGTCGGAGACCACGGCCTGCAGCCGTCCCTCGGCCTGCGTCAGCCGTACCTCGATCCGGGAGGCCTCCGCGTGCTTGAGCGCGTTGGCGACCGACTCGCTCACCGTGAAGTACAGCGCGCCCTCGATCTCGTCGGGGAAGCGGCGTGCGCGCAACCCGGGGTCCGTGGTCACCGTGGTGGTCACCGGCAGCCGTGAGCAGCGTTCCTCGACCGCCTCGACCAGGCCGCCCTGGCTGAGCACGGACGGGTGGATGCCCGCCGCGAGCTCCCGCAGGTCGGTCAAGGTCTGCCGGGCCTCCTCGCGCAGGAGGGTCAGGGTCTCCGTGCCGCCGCCGGTCGCCCGTGCCAGTTCCAGGCCCGCGATCAGCGCGACGAGCTGCTGTTGCACCCCGTCGTGGATGTTGCGCTCGATCCGCCGCCGCTCGGCCTCCTGCGCGTTGACCAGCCGGGCCGCCAGCCCCACGTTCTGGATCGCGAGCCCGATCGGCACCGCGAGCGCCCCGAGCAGCCTGCGGTCCTCGGCGGTGAAGCGCCCGGCGTCCTTGGGGCCGCACGCGATGTGCCCGAGCCCGGCGGGCACGGTGAGCACGGCCTCGCCGTCCTCGTCGCCCGCGACGACCCTCGTGCCGTCCGCGAGCTGGACGGCGGCCCACCGGGTCTCCAGCCCCGCCTGTACGGCTCCCGCCAGCCTGCCCAGCTGCTCGACCGGCTCCGCTTCCTCAAGCCCGGGACCGAGTTCCGTCAGGAGCTCGTCGACCGTCGGCCTGAGGTCGAAGACCAGGAAGATCCGGGAACCCCTGATGCCCACCTTGATGTCGAGGAGGCCGTGCCGGAAAACGGTCGCGACGATCGCGGCGGGAAGCGTGACCATCGAGGCCAGGAGACCGAGCGCGACGCTGTAGTCGTCCGGCGGGAAGAGCGTCATCAGCACGAACCCGCCCAGGGTGCCCACGACCCCGATGATCATCCAGCGGAGCACGCGGCGCTCGACGGCGGCGCTCCGCCACCAGCGCAGCACGAGGGAGACCAGCACGGACAGCGCGACCAGGAAGGTCACGAACTGCCCGGCGGCGCTGACGGCCGCGGCGATCAGCCCGGCGACCCCATCGAGGCCGAGGGGGTTGCCCTTGGAGAAGACCACGGTGTAGACCATGTCGGTGCTCAGCAGGAGGCCCGCCCAGTGGGCGGTGATCCCCACGACCGCGACCCAGATCCCGATCCGCCAGCGACGCGAGGGCAGGCGCCCGTCGGGGAAGAGCAGCGGGATGACCACCCAGGTCAGACCGTAGAAAACGGTGAAAAGCGAGGCCAGCACGGTGGCGATGCCGGCCAGCGGACCCCGGTCGGTGGGCAGGTTGATCAGAATGCTCGCGCCGAGGGCGCCGAGCCCCAGGCAGTCGGCGGCGGCCAGCAGCAGCCAGCCGTAGACGTTGTCGGGCCGCCTGGCCGCGACCAGCCAGCCGATCGCGGGCGTCACCATGCACATGACGATGAACAGCCACTGGCCGGGCGGTGCGGGCAGGCCGGTCTCCAGCAGCCCGCCCGCGACGATCCCGCCTGCGGCCACCGCGGCCATCAGCGCGGCGAGGGCGGGAGGCGGGGTCGCGCGAGTCATGGAGCGCAGCGTGACCCATCGGGGAAGGCGCCGTCCATGAGGTTGTCCACACACCTGATGCAGTTTGCCGCACCCCTCGGAACGGAGGATGGCCAGGTGTTCCGGAGGGACGGGCCGCCCCTAGTTTCGGATCAAGGCCGCCGGGGGGGCGGCCACGGAACCTGTTCACCAAGGAGCTCTTCGTGAGATTGCCGTTCAGATCGACGCGTTTGCTGGCCCTGGCCCTCGCCGCAGCGGTCGTGCCCATGACCGCCCTGGCAGCCGGGGGGCAGAGCGCGGTCGCGGCCACCCAGACGGTCGCCCAGGCGGCCACCGCCGCCCCCGAGATCCCGGACAGCCCGGCGGGCAAGCAGCTGACCTGGTTCTTCGACGCCGTTTCCCGGGCACCCCTCGCCGAGAGCGAGCTGCGGGAGCACTTCGCGGAGAGCTTCCTGACGGCGATCTCCGTCGACGAGATCAACACGTTCGCCGGAGGCCTCAAGGGGCTGGCGCTGGAGAGCCTGACCACCGTCAAGCCCACGGTGCTGCAGGGCACGGCGAAGCTCGGCGAGCAGAGGTACCTCATCGCGATCTCCGTCGACGGCGACGGGAAGATCAACGAGCTGCAGATCCCTCCGGCACCCGGCCCCGTCCCGCCGGGCCCGAAGAGCTGGAGCGAGCTGGACTCCCGGCTGCGCACCGTCGCGCCGAACGTCGGCTTCCTCGCCGCCGAGATCGACGCCAGAGGCCGGTGCCAGGTCGTGCACGGCGTGGCCGAGGACAAGCCGCGCCCGCTGGGCTCGATCTTCAAGCTCTACGTGCTGGGCGCGGTGGCGGAGAAGATCCGCGACGGCGGGCTCAGCTGGAACACCAAGCTCACGATCAAGCCGGAGTGGAAGAGCCCGAGCGAGGGCGGCCTGTGGGACCGCCCGGACAACAGCACCGTCACCGTCCGCGAGGCCGCGAAGCTGATGATCTCGATCAGCGACAACACCGCCGCCGACATGCTCATCCACACCGTCGGCCGCAAGGCCGTCGAGGCCAAGGTCCGCCAGTGGTCCGACCATTCGGAGCTGAACACCCCCTTCCTGACCACGAAGGAGTTCTTCCTGCTCAAGGGGGTCAACCACCCCGAGCAGGCCAGGACCTACCTGGGGCTCGGCGTGGCCAAGAAGCGGGAGTACCTGAAGAACGTCGTCGACAAGCAGGCGCTGACGGACATCAAGCAGTGGGACAAGCCCCGCGAGGTCGACACGATTGAGTGGTTCGGCTCCCCGCGTGACATCTGCCGCGCCTACGTGGGCCTGACCAAGCTGAACTCCAGGCCGCTGAGCGACGCGCTGTCCGGCTACGACGGCCTGGACCTCAACTCCAAGAAGTGGCCGACCGTCTGGTTCAAGGGCGGCTCCGAGCTGGGCCTGCTGGACCTGGCCTACCTCGGACGCTCCGCCTCGGGGAGGACCTACGTCGTCACCGCGCTGGCCTACGACACCAAGGAGCCCCTCGACGAGTCCAAGGTCGCTCCCCAGATGGTCTCCCTGAGCAAGGGCTCGTTCAGCCTGCTCAGGGCGAGGTAGTCAGGCCGGCTTCGGCAAGGGGGGCAGGCCTGGCCCCGGAACCGCGGCGCCTCTCGCGCCGCGGTTTCCCTGTCGCGGAATAGTTGAATTATCAACTTAGTTATGGATGGCGAACCACGCTGAAGGGAGCGTAGACATGCCAGCCGTAACCGTCGACAACATCCTGGCCCTGCCCCGAATCCCGCAGGACCTGGGGATCGGACGGAAGGTGCTCGCCGTCGAGACCGCGCCCAGCGGCTTCGAGGGCGAAGGCTTCCCTGTCCGCAAGGCCCTGGCCACCATCAAGCCCGAGTACCTCGACCCGTTCATCATGATGGACCAGATGGGCGAGGTGGACTACGCGCCGGGCGAGCCCAAGGGCACGCCGTGGCACCCGCACCGCGGCTTCGAGACCGTCACCTACATCATCGACGGCACGTTCGTTCACCAGGACTCCCACGGCGGCGGCGGTGTCATCGCGGACGGGGACACCCAGTGGATGACCGCCGGATCCGGCCTGCTGCACATCGAGGCCCCGCCGGAGTGGCTCGTCCAGCAGGGCGGCCTCTTCCACGGCATCCAGCTCTGGGTCAACCTCCCGTCCAAGGACAAGATGCTCACCCCGAAGTACCAGGACATCGGACGCGCCAAGGTCGCCCTGCTCAGCAGCCACGACGGAGGCGCCCTGGTCCGCCTGATCGCCGGCGACGTCGCCGGACACGCAGGCCCCGGCGCGACCCACACCCCGATCACCCTGCTCCACGCCAGCATCAGCCCCGGCGCCCAGCTCACCATGCCCTGGCGCAAGGACTTCAACGCCCTGACCTACGCGCTGTCCGGCAAGGGCAGCGTCGGCACGGAGAAGGCACCCATCACCGGCGGGCAACTCGCCGTCTTCGAGGGCTTCGGCAACCGCCCAGGCCTGACCACCGACGCCGAGACCATCACCATCACCGCCTCGCCCACCTCGGGCCTGGAGGTCATCGTCCTCGGCGGCGAACCGATCGGCGAACCGGTCGCCCACTACGGCCCGTTCGTGATGAACACCCAGGAGGAACTCGTCAAGGCCTTCGAGGACTACCAGGCAGGCCGCCTCGGCACCATCCCCGCAGGCCACGCCTGACCGCCACCTCACCGAAGACCGCCACCAGCCAAGGAAGCAGGAGGTATTCGGCCTGAACGGCTTCCGGCCGTTTTACGGAAAACCAGCTTCCCGTAATTGGGACGGGCCATAAGAAACGCGGAACGACATACCAACAACCGCTCGGCCATACCGGGGCAGGCAGGCCATCTGACCGCACATGCCCCGGATCCCTCCAGCCCCTGCCTTGCGGCATTCGTTCAGCCGCCGCCGGCAGGTCATGCCCGAGCCGCACCCCGGCTCTTGGGAGAGGTGCTCCCAGGCGATGCCGATGTGCGGCTCGAACAGGATGTCTTGCAGGGGCAGGCGGTCATCGAACCGTTCGCGGCCTGACCAGCAGGCTCTGCGCTGCTGTGCGGCAGCGGCGGTTCGATGACCGCCCACAGCTCGTCGCTGACCTTCCACGGCTTCGGCCGCACTGATCGGCTCGCCCCCTCCAGCTGTCATTGCAGCGCGAGATCACCGATAAGGGCGGAAGAGGCCTGGTCGTTCAGCCGGTCGAGCGCCTATTCTGCCTAATCCTTGGTAAAGAGCTGAACGGAAGAGGTTTTGTCGTTCATCTTCCCGAGCCACTCGAGTTTAAAAAACCGCTGGGTGTAGGAGCC
>NZ_JBFBCE010000146.1:0-13729 GCF_040689595.1 Streptosporangium sp. NPDC051023
CTGGATGCCGGGTATTGGTTCGCGAATCTGCGCAACACGGTGCTGTTCGACCAGGCGATCCGCTCAGCCGGAAACGGCCCGTTCATCGAATGCAGTGCGCATCCGGTGCTGGTGCACGGGATCGAGAACGCGGTCGGGACGCTGCGCCGCGATGACGGCGGGTGGGATCGTTTCGTCCGGTCGGCGGCTGAGGCGCACGTGGCCGGGGTGAAGGTCGAATGGGGGGCCTTGCTGGGCGACGGCCCTATGGCGGAACTCCCCACCTACCCCTTCCAACGCGAACGCTTCTGGATCGCCGACCACGCGCGTCCGGTGACCGTGGCTGCCACCGCTGAGTCCGGTGCGGACAGCCGACAGTACCGAATCGACTGGCGCCCGGTGCCCGAACCGGTGGCCGCCCGGCCCATCGGCACCTGGGCCGTGGTGACGACCGGGTCCGCAGGCTCGCTGGTCGGTGTGTTTGACAACGTGGTCCTGCTCGGCCCGGACGAGGTGGCCGACACGGACATGGCCGGACTGCTCGTGCTGCCCGACGTGGACCCCTCGACCGTGGTGGCCGACGCCCCGATCTGGCTGCTGACTCGTGAGGCGACGCCTGCGGGCGGCACCCTGCCCGACCCGGTCGCCGCACAGACCTGGGGCGTCGGCCGTACGCTGGGACTCGACCCCCTGACCCGGTTCGGCGGCCTGATCGACCTGCCCGCAGAGGACAGCGAGCCGGTGCTGCGGCGGCTCGCCTCCGTACTGGCCGGCCGGGCGGAGAACGAGGTCGCGATCCGCGCGGGCGGCGTGTACGTACCGCGCCTCGTGCCCGCATCCGGACAGGCCGTGACCAGGCTGAACGGTGGCGCCGCGCTGGTTGTCGGCGCAGGGCGCCGGGGCAGGGCCGCTGCCCGGTGGCTGCTCGGCAACGGGGCCGGCCAGGTGCTGCTGCTTGGCCGCGGCGGGCGGCCTGTGCCCGAGCTCGGCCCCGGCGTCACATTCATCGCCTGCGACGCTGCCGACCGCGACGCTCTCGCGGCGGTCATCGCCGGGCACCGGGTGACGGCCGTCGTCCATGCCGCCGCCGACGACCGTATCGCCATCGCGCGCAACCTCGACGACCTGATCCGAGGTGCTGACCTGCACACGTTCGTGGTGTTCACGACGCTGGCCGGTGTCTGGGGCGGCGTCGGCCAGTTCGACACGGCGGCCGAGGACGCGCACCTCACCGCGCTCGTCCAGCGACGCCGCGCACAGGGGCTCCCCGCGACGGCCGTGGCGTGGGGACCGTGGCAGGGCGACGACACCGCGCCGGAGTTCACCCGGCGGGGCATCACGGCGATGCCCGAGGACGAGGCGATCGCCGCCCTGGCGACGCTCTCGGAGGCGGTAGCCGTCGTCGACGCCGACTGGTCGGTGTTCGCGCCGCTCTACACCGCCGTCCGCGACACCGGGCTGTTCCGGGAACTGGCGACGGCAGCGCCCACCGAGCAGGCCGGCGGGCCGGTGCGGTCGTGGTCCAGGGGCGAGTTGCTGCGGATGGTGCGCACGCAGGTCGCGGCGGTACTCGGCCACGCCGACGCGAGCGCTGCCCGGCCGAACCAGGCGTTCCGCGAGGCGGGCTTCGACTCGCTGATGGCCGTCGACCTACGCAGGAGGCTCAACGCCGTGACCGGTCTGACGCTGCCGGCGACGGTCGTGTTCGACCACCCCACGCCGACCGCGCTCGCCGAGCGTATCCACGCCGACCTCACCGGCACGGGCGTCGCGGTCGCCGACGAGACGGCCGTGGTGTCGGACGACCCGATCGCGATCATCGGCATGAGCTGCCGCTTTCCCGGCGGTGTGCGGACACCCGAGCAGCTGTGGGATCTCGTCCTTGCCGGTCGTGACGCCATCGGTGACTTCCCTGCCGACCGCGGCTGGGACGTCGAGACGCTCTATGACCCCGATCCGGACCATCACGGCACGTCGACCACCCGGCGCGGCGGCTTCCTGTACGACGCCGCCGACTTCGACCCGGAGTTCTTTGGAATCTCGCCGCGTGAGGCGCTGGCGATGGACCCGCAGCAGCGACTGCTGCTGGAGACCTCCTGGGAGGCGCTGGAGCGGGCGGGCGCCGACCCGTCGACCCTGGCCGGGAGCCGGACCGGTGTCTTCGTCGGGCAGGTGCAGCAGGACTATCGGACCCGCCTCGGAACGAGCCTCGGCGACCTGGAGGGTTACCTCGGCACCGGCAGCGCCTCCAGCGTCGCCTCCGGCAGGATCGCCTACACCCTCGGCCTGGAGGGGCCGACGCTGACCGTGGACACCGCGTGCTCATCCTCCCTGGTCGCCCTGCACCTGGCCGCGCAGGCGCTGCGCAACGGCGAATGCGACCTGGCGCTGGCCGGTGGGGTGACGGTGATGTCCACGCCGGACGTGTTCGTCGAGTTTTCCCGGCAGCGCGGCCTGGCCGCCGACGGCCGGTGCAAGGCGTTCTCCGAGGACGCCGACGGCACCGGCTGGTCGGAGGGCGCGGGCGTGCTGGTGCTGGAGCGGCTGTCGCAGGCGCGTCGCAACGGTCACCGGGTGCTGGCGCTCGTACGCGGCAGCGCGGTCAACTCCGACGGCGCGTCCAACGGGCTGACCGCGCCCAACGGCCTGGCCCAGCAGCGGGTCATCCGCCGGGCGCTGGCCGGCGCCGGTCTGTCCACATCGGACGTCGAGGCGGTCGAGGCGCACGGCACCGGCACGCGGTTGGGCGATCCGATCGAGGCGTCGGCGCTGCTGGCGACCTACGGCCGGGAGCGCGACCGCCCCCTGTGGCTCGGGTCGCTGAAGTCCAACATCGGGCACACCCAGGCCGCGGCCGGGGTCGGCGGTGTGATCAAGATGGTGATGGCGATGCGGCACGGTGTGCTGCCGCGCACCCTGCACGCCGACACACCGTCCACGCGGGTCGACTGGTCGGCGGCCGACGTCCGACTGCTCACCGAGAACCGGCCGTGGGACGGCCCCCGCCGCGCCGCGGTCTCCTCCTTCGGAGTCAGCGGCACCAACGCGCACGTGATCCTGGAGCAGGGACCCGGCCCGGAGCCTGAACCGGCGGCCGCCGAACCGGTGCCGCCGACGGTACCGCTGATGATGCCGCTGATGGTGTCCGCCCGCACCCGTGCCGGAGTCGCAGAGCAGGCCCGTACGCTCGCCGAACACCTGAAGGCGCACCCTGACCTGCGCCTTGGAGACGTCTCGCATTCGCTGACGCACACCAGGACCGCGTTCGACCACCGTGCCGTGGTGTTCGCCGCGGACGTGCCCGATGCCGTCCGGCGGCTCACCGGCACCCTCGACGTCGGCACGGTGCTCGAAGGCCGTACGGCGGTGCTGTTCGCGGGCCAGGGGGCGCAGCGGCACGAGATGGGCAGGCGTTTGTACGACGAGTTCCCCGTCTACGCGGAGACGTTCGACGCGGTGGCGGCACGGCTGCCGCTGGCCAGCCCGCTGCACGAGGTGATCTTCGGTGTGGACGACGGCACACTGGACCGCACGGAGTTCGCGCAGCCGGCGCTGTTCGCGACCGAGGTCGCGCTGTACCGGCTGCTCGAGAACTGGGGTGTCGTGCCGGACGTCCTCCTGGGCCACTCCGTCGGTGAGATCGCCGCGGCCCACGTGGCCGGTGTGCTCTCGCTCGCCGACGCATGCCGCCTGGTCGCCGCGCGCGGACGGCTGATGCAACAGCTGCCCCCGGGCGGAGTGATGGTCGCGGTACGTGCCGACGAGGACGAGGTCCGCGCAGCCCTGGCCGGACACGACGACATCGCGATCGCCGCGGTCAACGGGCCGGACTCGGTCGTGGTGTCCGGCGCCGCCGAGACCGTGCTCGCCCTGCGCGATGAGTTCACCGGCCGGGGCCGCGATACCAAGCGACTCACCGTCAGCCACGCGTTCCACTCGCCGCTGATGGACCCGGTGCTCGACGAGTTCCGAGCGGTCGCGGAGGAGATCGAGTACGGCGAGTCCGCGATGGCGGTGGTGTCCACGGTGACCGGGCTGCCGGTGACCGGTGACGACCTGCGGTCGGCGGACTACTGGGTCCGGCACGCCCGTTCCGCGGTGCGCTTCGCCGACGGCGTCCGCGCCCTGGACGATCTGGAGGTCACCCGGTACGTCGAGATCGGCGGCGCGGCGTCACTGACGCCGATGGTCGAGGACTGCCTGTCGGGCAGCGAGTCGCTGGTCGTGCCGCTGCTGCGCCACGGCCGTGACGACAGGCAGACCGTGTTGTCGGCGCTCGGGCGTCTGTACGCCCACGGCGCGCACGTGGACTGGGAGGTGTTCCTGGCGGGCACCGGTGCGCGTCCGGTGGAACTGCCGACGTACGCGTTCCAGCGGCGGCGCCTCTGGCTGGACGCCCCGGCGCCATCGGCGGCCGTCCCGGCCGGGCACCCCCTGCTCAGCGAGGCGGTCCCGTTCGCCGGCGGGGCGGGCACGGTGTTCACCGGACGGATCGGCGTCGGCACGCAGCCCTGGCTCGCCGACCACGTCGTCGCGGGCCGGACCCTGTTCCCCGGAACGGGTTTCGTCGACCTCGTCGTCCATGCCGGGCTGACGGTCGGCTGCGACGTCGTCGTGGAGCTCACCCTGGAGGCGCCGCTGACGCTCCCGGCGTCCGGGACGGTGCGCATCCAGGTCACGGTCGGCGAACCCGACGCCGACGGCCACCGTACCGTCCGGTTGCACTCCAAGGCCGAGGCGTCGGGGCCGTGGACCAGTCACGGCACCGCCGTCGTCGCCCCCGGTGACGGTCCGGTCCCCGGCCACATGATCCCTGCCGGTGGCACAGAGCACGACGTCGACGACGTCTACGCGACGCTGGCCGGCCGCGGTTACGACTACGGGCCGGGCTTCCGTGCGCTGCGCGCCGTACGGGAACACGGGGACACCCTGGTCGCGGAGGTAGCCCTGCCCTCGGGTGAGGGCGGCGGTTTCACCGTGCACCCGGTGCTGCTGGACGCTGCCATGCACGCACTCGCCGTGACGTTCGACAGCGTGGGTGAGGTGCTGCTCCCGTTCTCCTGGAACGGGGTCCGCGTGTTCGCCACCGGTGCCACCGCTGTGCGGGTCCAGCTGACCCGGAGCGCGCCGGAATCGGTGACCGCGGTGTTCACCGACCTGTCCGGCACGCCGGTGGCCGAGATCTCCTCCCTGGTGTTCCGGCCGATGCCCGCCGCCGCTGCGGGCGCGGTGCCGCTGATGCGCCTCGACTGGGTCGAATACACGGGCGAGGCCGTTTCTGCCGCCACGTCCACCGTGGTGCGATTCCCCACCGGTGAGGATGTCCACGCCGCCGTCGCCCGCGCGCTGGAGGTGTGCCGACGCGACGAGCCGTGCGTGGTCGTCACGCACGGCGTCGACCGGGACCCGGCGGCCGGGGCCGTGTGGGGATTCGTCCGCTCGGCCCAGCTCGAACAACCGGGCCGCTTCCGGCTGGTCGACACCGACAGCGAGACCGGCGATCTCTCGGCCGCCCTGGCCAGCGGCGAGGAGCAGGTGGCGGTACGTGGCGGCACGCTCCTCGTGCCTCGGCTGTCCCGGATGGACGACGGGCGCCCGTTGACGCCACCCGCCGGTTCGACGACCTGGCGACTGGACGTCGCGGAGCGCGGCACGCTGGAAAACCTCGTCCTCGTCGACAATCCCGCGGCCGCCGCGCCGCTGGCCGAAAGCGAGGTTCGGGTGTCGGTGCGGGCCGCGGGCGTCAACTTCCGCGACGTGCTCAACGCGCTGGGGATGTACCCGGGCAAGGCAGGCCCGCTGGGCATCGAGGCCGCGGGCGTCGTCATGGAGACCGGACCCGGCGTGGTCGGCCTCGCGCCGGGCGACCGTGTGATGGGCCTGATGCCCGGCGCCTGTGGCCCGACCGTGGTGACCGACCGGCGCTACCTCGTGCCCATCCCGCGTGGCTGGACCTTCGCGGAGGCCGCATCGGTGCCGGTCGGCTTCTGCACCGCGTGGTACGCGCTCATCGACCTCGCGGGTCTGCGGGCAGGGGAGTCGCTGCTCGTGCACTCCGGTGCGGGCGGCGTCGGATCGGCGGCGTTGCAGCTGGCCCGGCACTGGGGAGTGGAGGCGTTCGCGACGGCCAGCCCGGCGAAGTGGAACGCGCTGCGCGCCGCGGGCCTGGACGACGACCACATCGCCTCCTCCCGAACGCTGGACTTCGAGCAGCGCTTCCAGGGCCGGGTCGACGTCGTGCTCGACTGCCTCGCGGGCGAGTTCGTCGACGCCTCGCTGCGCCTGCTCACCGACGGCGGCCGGTTCGTGGAGATGGGCAAAACGGACGTGCGGGACCCGGCCGAGGTCGCCCGGGCCCATCCCGGCGTGACGTACCGGGCGTTTGACGTGATCGACGCGGGCCCCGACCGCATCGCGGAGATCCTCGCCGAGATCGTCGCGCTGAGCGAGCACGGTGTGCTGGCGCCGCTGCCGATCACCACCTGGGACGTCAGGCATGCCCCCCAGGCGTACCGATATCTCAGTCAGGCCCGCCAGGTCGGCAAGGTCGTGCTCACGGTCCCACCGGCGCTGGACCCGGAAGGAACCGTGCTCGTCACGGGCGGCACCGGGGCCCTGGGCACGGCGCTGGCCCGGCATCTGGTCACCGTACGCGGGGCTCGGCACCTGGTGCTGGTCAGCCGGCGCGCCGAACTGGACCCCGCCGTCGAAGCGGCGCTGACCGGGGCAGGGGCCGAGGTCACGGTCGCCACGTGCGACGTCGGCGACCGCGCGTCGCTCGACGAGGTCGTGGCGTCGCTCTCACGGCCGCTGACAGCCGTCTACCACCTGGCCGGGTTCACCGACGACGGCGTCGTCGAATCCCTCGACCGGCGGCGGGTCGAGGCGGTGCTGCGATCCAAAGCCGACGCCGCGCTGCACCTGCACGAGCTGACCACCGGGCTGGACCTCGCCGAGTTCGTGCTGTTCTCCTCGGTGTCCGGCCTGTTCGGCAGCCCCGGGCAGACCTCCTACGCCGCCGCCAACGCGGCACTGGACGCCGTCGCCCGGCTCAGGCGTAGCCGGGGCCTGCCCGCGCTGTCCGTCGACTGGGGACTGTGGGCGCCGTCCGACGTGCCCAGCGGGATCACCGGAAACCTGCGTGCCGCCGACTTCGACCGGATGGCCCGCTCGGGCATGACCGCCCTCACCGTCGCGGACGGTATGAACCTGCTCGACCGCGCGCTGGCCGGCGGCGAACCGGTGGTGGCCGCGTCGCGGCTGGACACGGCCGCGCTGCGCGGCGACGTCCCGGCGTTGCTGCGCGGACAGGCGCGCAGGACCGTCCGCGACATCGGCCTCCACCGGCTCGACGGACGGCAGCACGACACGCCCCGGGATGTGGACCGGTTGGTGCGAGAGCACGTCGCGTGGGTGCTCGGCCACGCCGATCCCGCCGCGCTTGACCCGCGCCGGCCGTTCACCGAACTGGGTTTCGACTCGTTGACCTCGGTGGAACTGCGCAACCGGCTGGCTACCGCCACCGGCCTGCGACTGCCCGCGGCGCTGGTGTTCGACCACCCTACGCCCGCGGTGCTCGCGGACTTCCTGCGGTCGCGGCTGACCCGGGCCGATCCCGTGGCCGAGCTGGGCCGTATCGAGGAGATGGTGCTCGGCACGGACCTCGACGACGCCACCCGCGACGACCTGGCCGCCCGGCTTCACGCCCTGCTGGCCGCGGTCGGCGGCACCGCACGGGCCACCCCACCGGCCGATCCCCCGGCTGACGCGCTGGAGGCCACGACGCTCAGCGAGGTCTTCGACCTCATCGACCGGGAGATCGGCGGAGCATGAACGACGAGAAGAAGGTCCTGGACTACCTCAAGCGCACGCTGGCCGAGCTGCAGCAGACCCGGCAGCGCCTGCACGAGCTGGAGTCCCGGCAGCGCGAGCCGATCGCCATCGTCGGCATGAGCTGCCGCTTCCCCGGTGGCGTGCGCACCCCCGAACAGCTGTGGGACCTCGTGGCCGACGGCCGGGACGCCGTCACCGGCTTCCCCGCCGACCGCGGCTGGGGACTGGCCGCGCTGTACGACCCGGATCCGGACCACGCCGGCACCAGCTACGTGCGCCACGGCGGTTTCCTGCACGACGCCGCCGAGTTCGACCCCGCCTTCTTCGGCATCAGTCCGCGGGAGGCGCTGGCCATCGACCCGCAGCAGCGCCTGCTGTTGGAAGGCGCGTGGGAGGCGATCGAACAGGCCGGCATCGATCCGACAAGCCTGCGCGGCAGCCAGATCGGTGTCTTCGTCGGGTCGATCTACGAGGACTACGGCTCCCGGCTGTGGCGCGACCCGCCGGACGGCTTCGAGGGGTATCTCGGCAACGGCAGCATGAGCAGCGTCGCCTCCGGCAGGATCGCCTACACTCTCGGCCTGGAGGGGCCGACGCTGACCGTGGACACCGCGTGCTCGTCCTCCCTGGTCGCCCTGCACCTCGCGGTGCAGGCCCTGCACCGCGACGAGTGCTCCGCGGCGCTGGTCGGCGGAGTGTCCGTGATGGCCACCCCGATGCCGTTCGTGGAGTTCTCCCGGCAGCGGGGGCTCGCGCCCGATGGCCGGTGCAAACCGTTCTCCGCGGACGCCGACGGCACTGGCTGGGCCGAAGGCATGGGCATGCTGCTCGTCGAACGCCTGTCGGACGCGCGGCGGCTGGGGCACCGGGTTCTGGCCGTTGTCCGCGGCTCTGCGGTGAACTCCGACGGCGCGACGAACGGCCTGACCGCGCCCAACGGACCATCCCAGCAGCGGGTGATCCGCGCCGCCCTGTCCAGCGGCGGTCTGTCCACCTCGGACGTGGACGTGGTGGAGGCGCATGGCACCGGCACGCGCCTGGGCGACCCGATCGAGGCGGAGGCACTGCTCGCCACGTACGGCCGGGGCCGCACCACCGGCCAGACGCTGTGGCTGGGGTCGATCAAGTCGAACATCGGGCACGCCCAGGCCGCCGCCGGAGTGGCGGGCATCATCAAAATGGTCATGGCGATACGGCACCACACGCTGCCGCCGACCTTGCACGCCGCCGAACCGACGCCGCACGTGGACTGGTCGTCGGGGGCGATCAGTTTGCTGACGTCGCCGGTGGAGTGGCCGGATCCGGGGCGTCCGCGTCGTGCCGGTGTGTCGGCGTTCGGGGTGAGCGGGACCAACGCGCACGTCGTGCTGGAGTCGGCCGAGGAGACGCCTGCCGAGCTGACTCCGGACGCGGACTCGGGCCCGGTGCCGGTGGTGCTGTCCGGGCACACCCCGCAGGCACTCGTGGGCCAGGCTCGGCGGCTCCGCGCCTTCCTCGACGCCGATCAGGAAACCGGCGTCGCGGATGTGGCGTTCTCGCTGGCGACCGCCCGTGCCGCGCTGGAACACCGCGCCGCGACCGTCGCCCGTACGCGTGAGGATCTCGCCGAGTGGCTCGGCGGCTTGACCCGACCGGACGGGCGGTCCGCCGGCGGCCCTCTGGCGGTGTTGTTCGCGGGTCAGGGCTCGCAGCGCGCGGACATGGGGCGTGAGCTGGCGGCGGTGTTCCCGGTGTTCGCCGAGGCGCTCGGCGCGGTCACCGAGGCATTCGGCGAGGTCGCCGGGCGACCCCTCGAAGGAGACCTGTCGCGCACGGAGTTCGCCCAGCCCGCCCTGTTCGCCTTCGAGGTCGCGCTGTACCGGCTGCTGGAATCCTGGGGCCTGCGACCGGACACGGTCATGGGGCACTCCCTGGGCGAGATCACCGCCGCCCACATCGCCGGAGTGTTCTCCCTGAAGGACGCCTGCCTGATCGTGGCCGAACGGGCCCGCCTGATGCAGGCCCTGGAACCCGGCGCCATGATCGCCCTGCCGGTGTCCGAGGACGACGTACGGCCGGCACTGACCGGCCGGGTGTCCATCGCCGCGGTCAACGGCCCACAGTCGGTGGTCATCTCCGGCGCCGAGGAGGACGTCCTCGCCGTCGCAGGCCGGTTCGAGCGGTGGCGCAGACTCCCGGTCGGCCACGCCTTCCACTCGCCGCTGGTGGAGCCGATGCTGGAGGACTTCCGCGAGGTCATGCACCGGGCGGAGTTCCACCCGCCGCGGCTGGCGCTGGTGTCCAACGTCACCGGCGAGATCGCCGACCCCGAACGGGTGTGCACGGCTGATTACTGGGTGGAGCACGTGCGGGCCGCGGTGCGGTTCGCCGACGGCGTCGAGGCATCGGACGCCTCGGTGCTGTGTGAGATAGGGCCCGACGGGGTGCTGTCGGGACTGACCGGAGCCATCCCGGCGCAGCGGGCCGATCGCCCCCAGGTGGAGTCACTGCTCGCCGCGGTGGGCGAGCTGTTCGTCCGCGGTGTGGAGGTCGACTGGCCGTCGGTGTTCTCGGGGACGGGGGCTCGCCGCGTTCCACTGCCCACCTACGCCTTCCAGCGCGAACGCTACTGGCTCGACCCCGTGCCCCAGACTCCCGCGTCTGACCGCTACCGCGTCACCTGGCGTCGCCACCGCCTCCCGCCCGGTGCCGCTGAGACCGGTGGCCGGTGGCTCGTCGCCGTGCCGGGAGATGGCGCGAACCCGGTCGCCGACACGATCGTCACGGCGCTGGCCGCGCGTGGCGTCGTCGTTTCGACCTTCACCGAGTCCGATCCGGACGACCGGCTCCACGGCGCAGCCGGTGTCCTGTCCCTGCTCGCCCTGGACGACACCGGATTCACCAGCACGCTGCGGCTGATCCAGCGGGTTCGCGGCACCGGTGCCCGGCTCTGGCTGACCACGCGCGGAGCCGTCGCCGTCACGGCCGGGGAAGGCGTCGGCAGCCCCGCGCAGGCGCAGACCTGGGGCGCAGGACGGGTCGCCGCGCTGGAGGAACCCCGCGACTGGGGCGGCCTGGTCGATCTGCCGGACGCGCTCGACGACACGGTCCTTGACCTGCTGCACCGCCTGCTCACCACGGCCACCGACGAGGACCAGTTCGCGGTCCGCGGCGGTGAGGTCTTCGTCCGGCGACTCGTCCGGGACACGACGCCCGCCGCGGCCGACGATTGGCGTCCGCGTGGAACGGTGCTGGTCACCGGCGGTACCGGGGCCCTCGGTCACCACGTCGCGAGGTGGCTGGCCCGGGGTGGCGCCGAGCGGATCGTGCTCGTCGGACGGCGCGGTTCCACTGCCGACGGGATGTCCGAGCTGACCGAGGAGATCACCGCACTCGGCGCGGAAGCGACGGTCGTCGCCTGTGATGTCACCGATCGCGCGGCCCTCGCGCGGGTGCTGGCGCAGTACCCCGTCAACGCGGTCGTGCACGCGGCCGGAACCGAGCGGTCCACGCCGCTGGCCGAGTTGACGGCCGAGGAGTTCGACGAGGTCGTCGCAGCCAAGGTCGTCGGTGCCGAGCACCTGTCCGACCTGCTCGCGGGCACGCCGCTGGACGCGTTCGTGCTGTTCTCCTCCGTGGCCGGCGTGTGGGGCAGCGGACGTCAGGCCGCGTACGCGGCGGCCAACGCCCATCTCGACGCCCTGGCGTCGCAGCGGACGGCCCGTGGCGAGGCGGCCCTGTCCGTCGCGTGGGGCCCATGGGCCGGGGCAGGCATGGCCGCCGGTACGGCCGGCGACCGGCTCAAGGAGCACGGTCTGACGCCGCTGGAACCCGAAACGGCGCTCGCCGCGCTGGAGGCCGCCCTCGCGCGGGACGAGCCGGTGAGCGTGATCGCCGACGTCGACTGGACCCGGTTCCTGCCGCTGTTCGCCGCGGCGCGTCCCCGCCCGTTCCTCGCCGACATGGCACCGCCTGCCGTGGCATCCGGTGCAACCGGGACGTTCCCGCGGTCGCGGGAACTGCGTGACATCGTGCGCGAGGCCGTCGCCGCCGTACTCGGCCACCGCGACCCACGCGCGGTCGACGTCGGCCGGCCGTTCCGCGATGCGGGCTTCGACTCGCTCATGGCGGTCGAACTGCGCAACCGGCTCACCGCGGAGACCGGACTCGACCTGCCCACCACTGTCGTCTTCGACCACCCGACCGTTCTCGCGCTCACGGAGATGCTCGACGAGCGGCTCAGCCCGGCCGCGCCGCCCGCGGTCGTGCCGCCGGTGGCGCGGGTGGATGAGCCGGTTGCGATTGTGGCGATGGGGTGCCGGTTCCCCGGGGGTGTGGGGTCGCCGGAGGAGTTGTGGGCGTTGGTACGTGACGGTGTGGACGCGGTGACGCCGTTCCCGGCCGACCGCGGCTGGGACCTCGCCTACCACCCCGATCCCGACCACAAGGGCACCAGCTACGCCCGTGAGGGCGGATTCGTCGACGGCGTCGCGGACTTCGACCCGGGGTTCTTCGGGATCTCGCCGCGTGAGGCGCTGGCGATGGATCCGCAGCAGCGGTTGCTGCTGGAGGTGGCGTGGGAGGCGTTGGAGCGGGGCGGGATCGATCCGTCGTCGCTGCGCGGTTCGGCGGCCGGTGTCTTCGTCGGCGCCGGATACCAGGGCTACGGCCACTCCGGCGACCGGATCCCCGACGACGTCGAGGGATACCTGCTGACCGGCAACGTCTCCAGCGTGCTGTCGGGGCGGATCGCCTACACGTTCGGGCTGGAAGGGCCGTCGCTGACGGTGGACACGGCGTGTTCGTCGTCGCTGGTGGCGATGCATCTGGCGGCGCAGGCGTTGCGGTCGGGGGAGTGCTCACTCGCCCTGGCCGGCGGCGTCACGGTGATGACCGGAAGCGAGGCGTTCGTCGAGTACTCGCGGCAGCGCGCCCTGGCCCCGGACGGCCGGTGCAAGGCGTTCTCTGCCGACGCCGACGGCACGGGCTGGGCCGAGGGCGCCGGTGTCGTCGTGCTGGAGCGGCTGTCGGAGGCGCGTCGCAACGGCCACCGCGTGCTGGCGCTGCTGCGGGGAAGCGCCGTCAACGCGGACGGCGCGTCGAACGGCCTGACCGCGCCCAACGGCCGTGCCCAGCAGCGCGTCATTCGAGCGGCGCTGGCGAATGCCGGTCTGTCCGCCTCGGAGGTCGATGTCGTCGAGGCGCACGGCACGGGCACACGTCTTGGCGACCCGATCGAGGCGCAGGCGTTGCTGGCGACCTACGGCCAGGACCGTGACCATCCGTTGTGGCTCGGCTCGCTGAAGTCCAACATCGGCCACACACAGGCCGCCGCCGGAATCGGCGGCGTCATCAAGATGGTGATGGCGATGCGGTACGGCGTGCTGCCGCGCACCCTCCACGCCGACACGCCCACACCGCACGTCGACTGGTCGCGGGGATCGGTGCGCCTGCTGACCGAATCCGTGCCATGGCCCGGGACGAGCGACCGACGGGCCGGGGTTTCGGCCTTCGGCGTCAGTGGGACGAACGCGCACGTCGTCATCGAGGCAGTGCCCGCGGACGACGCCACCGAACCCGAGGCGTCACCGGTGCCGATCCTCCTGCACGGCAGGACGAGAGCGGTACTGCACGAGCAGGCCGCCCGGCTGGCCGCGCATGTCGAGGCCCGGCCGGAACTCGACCCCGCCACCGTCGCGCGCACACTGACCAGGCGAGCCGTTTTCCGCGAGCGCGCCGCCGTGGTGGCGGCCGATCGTCAGACGCTGCTGGGCGCGCTGCGGGCGATCGGCGCCGAGGGCGCACATCCCTCGCTCATCACCGGCACCGCCCAGGACGACGCCGGCCCGGTTTTTGTGTTTCCTGGGCAGGGGGCGCAGTGGATCGGTATGGGGCGTGAGCTGCTCGCCTCGTCGCCGGTGTTCGCTGAGCGGATGGC
>NZ_JBFBCE010000147.1:0-13013 GCF_040689595.1 Streptosporangium sp. NPDC051023
ACAAGCTCGTCCCCGCGGGGTAGCAACACCCCTCGGGCGGCCCCCCGGCGGCGCGCCCGCCACTCAGCCCCCCCCCCCCCCCCCCACCGACCTACTTCTTGATGTTCGGCCCCGGCCTCTGCTGCTTGTCGAACCGGGACTGGGCCTTGCGGTCCAGGCCGTCACGGATGCTCGCGCCGGCGGGGTTCCTCGGCGTTGCGGATCGCGCCCAGGTGGCGGCGAAGCGAGAACGGATACGGCTTCAGCTCCCCTTCGACGAAGGCCTGCTCACCCTTTCCGAACCGGCCCGCCGGTAGCCGCGCCTGTTCTGCCGGGTTCCCTCGCCCGCCCCGGACCCAGCCGGGGCGGGCAGCCTCCAGGTTGTCTCGCTGACGTTCGCGGGTTCTTCGCGCGGCGCGTAAGGGGTATCGCGAAACGTCGTTCGTTTCCCACGCGATGACGTCACCGGTCCCGTCACCGCGTGGGGAACGCGCCCTACGGGTGGAAGGTGGTGAAGTAGTCCGCCGGGAGCTTGTTGAGCCAGGCGTGCATCACTCCGGTCCAGCCGATGCGCAGGAAGTCGGCCTTGCCGTCCCCGTCCACGTCGGCGAACTGGACGTCCTTGGACGGCACCTCGGCGTCCCCGGCGATCTTGCCGATGTCGCGGTAGGTTCCGCCCGACCCTCCGGGTCCTTCGTTGAGCCAGGCGCGGGCGCCGCCCTTGGCGGTGATCAGGATCCGGTCGGCGCGCCTGTCACCGTTGATGTCGGCGTAGCGGATCTCCCGAGGTTCGGCCAGGGGGCCGCTGATGTTCTGGGGAACCTCCCACTCCAGGAACTTACGGCCGTTCTGGACCTGGAAGCCCTTGTTGTACCAGGCTTTCACCGAACCGTCCGCCCTGATCAGCAGGTAGTCGTCGCGGCCTCCGCCGGTGACGTCCGCGAAGCGGATCTTGGTGTCCGAGGCGATGGCCAGGCGGTTGCCGGTGGAACCGTTCAAGAAGACATCGGCCTCGCCGTCGTACTTGTTCATGCACATGCGCTGGCCGGAGGGGTTGTCGGCCTTCCAGGTGGAGACGTCCATCGCGCCGTTGAGGTAGACGACCATGCAGTCGGGGAAGCCGTCACCGTCGACGTCGCCGAAGCGCAGCATGTTGCCCACCGCCCCGGCCTTGGGGGTGTAGGCGTTCTGCCCCTGGGTGAAGGGGACCCAGTTCGTGCCCGAGGGTCCGCCGTTCCACCAGAACCGGAACTTCTGGTCCGTGTCGACCACCACGAACTCGGCCTTGCGGTCCTTGTTGATGTCGACCATCCAGAACCGGCTGTTGGAGGGGAACTGCTGGGACTGGATGACGCCGCGGTCCTCCCAGCCCTGCCCCAGCCTGTTCGGGTTGGACTCGCCGGTCTCCGTGCCGTCGCCGCGGTCCTCCAGACCGCAGGGGTGGTTCGTGGCGTCGGGGGCCGGGGGGTTCGCCTTCCGGATCCAGTTCTTGGCCTTGGCCTCCGCCGCCGCCTTGGCGAACGCGTCGGCGATCTTGTGGTAACCCGGGCCGTTGGGATGGATGCCGTCGATGGTGACGATGTCGGAGGCTTCCAAGCCGGTGATGTCGGCGTAGACCACATGCTTGCCGCGCGCGACGAGCCGGTCCACCAGGCCCGGAACCTGGGCGCTGAACGCCTCGCTCCGCGCGTTCCTGGCGGCGTCGTGGAAGGGCTGGAGTCCCGAGACGAGGACGGTCACGCCCGGGGAGTCGATGATGACCTGCTCGATCAGATCCTCAAGCCGCTCGATGGCGGTGTCCATCTGGTAGTTCTGGACGACGTCGTTGCCGCCGGCGATCAGGGTGATGAGATTGGGCTGGTAGGTCTTGACGGCGCATTTCGCCTTGTCGGCGATCTCATGGATCTTGAGCCCCGGCCAGCCTTCGATGTCCCGGTCGGCCATCGTGCCCACCCGCACGGAGCCGACCCAGTCCACTAGAGGCTCAGGGCGGCCGGGGCCAGGGCCGGGGTCGAACAGTTCTCGTAGTTCCTCGTCGAGTTTGTCGCGGTACCCGTTGCCGTCCGGGCTGCGCTCACCGAAGGTGGTCGAGGACCCAAGTCCCATCGTACGCACAGAGTCCGCGGTCTCTCCGGTTCCGGTGCCGGGTCTGTCGGAGATCCAGTCCAGCGTGACCGCCTCGACGAGGCCGTTGTGGAAGGCATCGGCGATCTTGTTGCTTCCCTCCTCGTTGGGGTGCAGGCCGTCCTCGGCCACGTCGTCGATGCCCAGATGGTCCAGCGAGATCAGCATGACGTGCTTGCCCGCGCCCTGCAGCTGGTCCACCACGTCCGGCAGGCGCCGGTTGAACGCCTCGATCCGCGCCCGCAGGCCCGCGTTGGAGACCCAGGGAAGGGTGGCCACCAACACCGTGACGCCGGGGGCGTCCTCAACGATCTGGTCGATCAGTTGTCCCAGCCGCTCAGGGGCACCGTCCGCGTCGGTGCCGTTCTTCAGGTCCTCCAGGCCCGCTATCAGCGTCACCACGTTCGGCCGCCAATGCGGAACGGTGGTGTGCACCCGCTCGGCGAGTTGCTGGATCCTGTAGTCGTAGCCTTCGTGGTCGGGGTCCTGCCCGCCTCCCGAACTCTGGGAGCCGACGAAGTCCAGGGTGTCCCGCTTCGCCACCACGGAGCCGATCACCGCCAAGCTTGCGAAGAGGAGCGCCTTGTACGAGAAATCATTGAATTCGTTGGTCAGGTTGCCCATCGGCATCAGGGACATGTCCACCGGTTCCGCGGCGGCCCGCATCGTGCCGAAGCGCACCGGCCAGTGGTCACTGCCCCGGTCCTCCTGCACGGTGGGGCTGCCCCAGTTCTCGTTCTGGACGTTGGTGACCATGTAGTCGAGCTCGCTGCCGCTAAAGTGCGTGGGCCTGCCGGCATGGTAGACGTTGGCGTCTTCGGGAAGATCAAGCTGGCCTATGGTGGAGGGGTCGCGGTTGAAATCGCCGAGTGCGACCCAATGCCTCAGCCGGGAGTCCGGCTCCGCACGTCCTGCGATACGGCGTACCAGCGCTCCGGCGTCGTTGCCACCCCCCGATGCGGCGTGCACGGAGGCGAAGAGCGTCTGGTCCAGGTAGTTGACGACGCCGAGCGCGTCCCGGTAGACGCTGTCGATCCGAAAAACATTGCTCGCCGCCCACCTGGTGATCATTCCGAGGTTGCGGGTAGGCTCGCGCAGAATGTACAGGTGGACTTCAGGAGACCTGCCGTCGTACTGCCACTGATAGTGTTCGACGCCATTTATGGACCGCCGCGTAGTCAGGTGGCCGCCGGCACGCGGACCGGTTCCCACCCCGGGAAGGCCTTGGGGGACTTCCTGAAGCGCGACCACGTCATGGGTCATGGCCAGGTCATAGGCCCGCTCCCAGCGGGACGGCCCGGCTGCCATGTTCCAGGTCGCCGCACTGCGATCGCCGGGGTTTGACGCCTGCGCGGTGCCCTGCAGAGCGGTGACGAATCCGCAGACCAGCGCAAGGCTCGTCAAAACCGCGACCAGAGGGTTCGGCCGGTTCGCTCTCGCCCGCTGGTCGGCAGGCGTCGGCGGGCCTGGTGAACGCGACCACGCGACCGGCACGGCGTATAACGTCTTATTCAAGAAACGGCCCTCCTATAAGGGGCGGCGTCGCGGTGCCACACAATTCGGCGGCCCGCGACGGCGAACATGTCACGGACGTGTGAGAGCCCGCTCTTGGCTCTTGGTCAGGCCGGGCGAACTTGTCGTTGTCGGGAGCTCTGACTTCAGGGGATAAAGGTAGGCTTGCCGGTTTGTAATCTGATTGTCATTGACAGTTCTGGCAGAGCTTTGATGACTGATTCACCACTGTGCGACAGCCAGGATCCGCGGTCGTATGCACAGTCGGCCCACCATCAGGTCAGGGGCGAAAAGGGACGCACGGCGGGGCAGGCTGGCGCCGAGGTCCAGACTCAGCCGGATGTGGCGGGCGCGAAGTGGCGCGGACCGGTGATGGGGGTCGAGCAGCAACGGGACGGCCAGTGGCGTTGGCGAGCCATTGGGGCTCGGGTTATCGCCACTCGCCGTTCCGATCCGGAGAGCGTCGGACAGGCGAGCATCTTGTAACGGTTCGATCGCACTAGGTGATCCGCCTGTTGGTTGGCTCTACTTTGCGGGCATGCCGGTGGAGTTCTTGACCGATAGTGAAGCTGCTGCGTACTGGCGATTCGCGGGCCAGCCGTCGCGGGCGAATCTGGAGCGGGTGTTCTTCCTGGATGACGAGAACCGGCACAGGTAGCCGTTGGGGCAGTTGTCCCAGTCCATTTTCCTGGCCTGTGCCAGGGCCGCGGTGATCGCCATGGTCATCGCGCAGGCGACGACCATCATGCTCACGCCAAGGTTTGACGCCTTTTCATGCCTGTTTCTCCTGTCTCGATTTCGATGTCATGCGCCGCTGGCCTTCACTGCCCTTACGTCTGTGCGGCCCGTGGGGCGAGGGGAGGGCGCGGTGCGGTGTTCGTGGTTCTCGTCTCGCTCGAAGAACGGGCGGGCACCGTCACGGTAGGGGTCGGCGCGGGGGCGGCGCTTCAGTCGGTCGACTTAATCCGGCCGATTACGTCGGGTCGAGCCGGGTTAAGTCGGCTCGCTTCCGGTGCCGGGGCCGTCCAGCAGGTCGCGGATCTGGGCGCGGGAGGTGATGCCCAGCTTGGGGAAGATCCGATACAGGTGGGCGCCGACCGTGCGCGGGGACAGGAACATGTGCTCGGCGATCTGGCGGTTGCTCAGTCCCTGGGCGGCCAGCCGGGCGATGCGCGTCTCCTGGACGCTCAACCCCGCCGGCGTGGAGGGGGCGGGGTCGGCGTGCTGCGCCCCGGTGGTCCGCAACTCGTCGCGGGTCCGCTCGGCCCACCGCGCGGCCGACAGCCGTTCGAAGACCTCCAGCGCTCCGTTCAGATGCGGCCGGGCATGCAGGGGCCGGCGTCGGCGGCGCAGCCACCGCCCGTAGTCCAAGCTGGCCATGGCCCGTTCGAACGGCCACCGCCCGCAGAGCGGGTCCTCCAGCGCGCACTGGTAGTACTCCTCGGCCTGCGTCGGCTCCGCCGCCAGCAGGGCGCGCGCGTGGTAGGCCAGCATCCGCAGGCGGGGGGTGCCGCCGCCCTCCACGATGGCCGCCACGGTCTTGGCCGCCGCGGCGGCGTGCTCGCGGTGGGCGCCGCGGCCGGTGCGTACCGCGGCGGCGGCCAGGTCGGCCACCGCGTACGGCGACAGCAGGTAGTGGACCGGCCTGCCGTCGGCGTCGAACACCTTGTTCAGGTGCTCGTAGGCGGCGGCCGGATCGTCGGCGTCGACCTCCAGCATGGCCAGTGCGCGGTGTGCGCGCACGCTGATCTGCCCGACCTCCTCATAGCCCGCCTCCAGGGCGGCGATCAGCAGAGGGCGGGCCGCCGCCTGGCCGCGCAGGGCGGCGAGGGTGCCCTGCAGGACGCGGCTCAGGGCGAGGTTCACCCCGGGATCCAGTTCGGCGGCGAGCTCGGCCGCCAGGTCGGAGGCTTCCTGGGCCTGATCCCACAGGCCCGCGTCCAGGCAGGCGCAGGCGTGGTAGAAGATGCCGATGCCGAGGCGGCGCGGCGCACTCCCGGCCGCCGGGGCGGGTGGTTCGGCGAGCAGGTTCAGCGCTTGGTCGGTCCGGTCGGTGACCAGCGCGAGTGTCCCGGCCATCATCCGCCGCATCGGGTCGCGTTCGTGGTGCCGGACGGTGTGCGCGATGACCGCCTCGGCGAGGTCTTGCCGGGTGAGCGGATCGGGCAGGATCCGCGCCCAGACCTCCTGCACGTCGGCGGGGTCGGCCGGCGCAGGCAGGCCGGCGGTCAGGCGCAGCACCCGTCGGCGGTGCTCGGCGGTGCCCGATGACAGCAGGGCGCTGGCCGTCGTGATGAGCGCCCATCGCTCGTTCACCGAACGACCGCCCGCCAGCCGACCGGCCAGCGGGATCAGTATGTCCAAGGCTGCGCTCTGCCTCCCCTGATCGGTCAGCGCGCAGCTCTTGACCAGCAGCGCCGACGCCTGCACCTCCGAGTCGCCGCTGAGCGCGATCGCCTGCTCGCTCAGATCGAGCATGTGGTCGATCAGGTCGTTCAGCCATGCGTGCTGGGCGGCGATGAGTAATCGCTGCGCTTTGAGGGCTGGATCGGGGGTATTGCCCGCCGAGCGCTCCATGGCCGCCAGCGCCTCCACCGTGGCGCCGCGCGCCAGCGCCCGCTCGGCGGTCACCAGCAGCTCGCCGGCCAGCTCCGCGTCGGGGGCGACGGCGGCGGCCGCTCGGTGCCAGACGCGCCGGTCGGGATCGGCGGCGACGGCGGCCAGCGCCAAGTGAGCGGCCCGCCGGTCGGCGAACGGGGTGGCGTGGCCGACGGCTGAGCGCAGCAGCGGGTGCCGGAAGACGATCCTGGCCCCGTCGCCGGTGTTCTCCACCCGGATCAGGCCCTGCCGCTCGGCGGGCACCAGGGCCTCTAAAGCGAGCCCGTCGCCGGCCTCCAGCAGGGTTTGCACGTTCACATTGCCGGCCAGCGCGGCCAGAAGCAGCAGGCGCATGGTCTCGCGGGGCAGCCCGGCCAGCTGGGAGGCGTACAGATGCCCGAGCCGCTCACTCGGCGCAGGTGTCCGCATCGGCCACGATGCCGGATCGACGGCGTCGCCCGCCGCCTTGGCCAGCTCGATGATCGCCAGGGGGTTGCCCGCGGCCTCGGCCAGGACACGTTCGCGCAGATGCACCTTAGGCGCGCCCGGCTGACGGGCCAGCAGCCGCCGCGCGGCCTGCGGAGCCAGCGGCCCGACCTCGACCACCTCCAGCCCTCGCTCCCACCCGGGCGGCGGCACCTCACCGCGAGCCGCGCCCACGAAGGCGATCGGCTCACCCGCAAGACGGCGGGCCACGAAACCCAGCACCCCCAGCGACGCCCGATCCAGCCAATGCGCGTCATCGGCCACCACCAGCAGCGGCGTGCTCGCGGCGACCTCCGACAGCCGGTTCAGCACCGCCATGGCCACGGCGAACCGCTGCGGCGGACCCGCCCGCTCGGCCGGGGAGAAGACGGCGTCCAGCACGGCCGCCGTCCCGCCGCCCAGATCGTTCGCGGCGTCGAGCACCGGATGCAGCACCTGGTGAAGACCCGCGAACGGCAGATCGCTCTCACTGCGATCCCCGGCCGCGTACAGCACCCGCCGACCGGATCGCACCGCCTCATCACGGACCGCCCGCAGCAACGCGCTCTTGCCGACGCCCGCGGCCCCCAGCACGACCATCGCCCCGGGCCCGCCGCACAGGTTCAGCAGGCCTGCCAGTCGGCCCTGTTCGCGTTCTCGCCCAACGATCGCCTCGTCGTCCGGGTGCTCTTCGGCCATGTCACTCGCCTTGCCCTTCCCAGCGGGTCGGCTCCGCGTGCACGGTGCTCATCCTGTGTCGGCGCGATCAGCGCGTGGAACCGGCGGAGCGGGAGGATGATCGTCCCGCTCGCCGGAATCGCCCGTCCCTCCACCACCGTGGAACAGGCGAGGGAAGGTCCGGCCTCGGAGAGTGCTTCCTGGGCCGGTGTTCGTTTCCCAGCCCATTGGATGCTCGATCCGGGGAGTGGCTGTGTCGGGAAGCCGGAGAGCCTGATGTCGACCGGTGGCGATGGCCAAGCCTCCGACGATCCGTTAACGCCATTGGCCGTTCGGCCGCTGCTCGTGTCCCGCGCGGCGTCCCGGTCAGGTGGCGGCGCGGGTGATCAACGGGGTGGCCCGTTCGGCGATCATGATGGTGGGGGCTTGGGTGTTGCCCCGGGTGATGGCGGGCATCACGGAGGCGTCGGCGACGAACAGCGCGTCCAGGCCGCGCACCCCCATGGTGGCCGGGTCGACGACGGCCCCGGCGTCGGTACCCATCCGGCACGAGCCGACCGGGTGCCATTCGCTGCCGACGTTGCCGTCGATCCAGGCGTCGAGGGCCTGGTCGGACCAGTCGTGCGGGCTGAGCGCCTCACCGCCGGTGGCCTTGGCGAGTGTGGTCGTGCGGAACAGGTCGCGCGCCCGCCGCAGCCCGGCCCGCAGCCGGGCCCTGTCGGCGTCCTTGTCCAGGTACTTCGGGTCCGCCAGCGGCGGATCGGCCGGGTTCGCGCTGGCCAGCCGTACCGTCCCCCGGCTGTCCGGGTCGAGCAGGCTGACCGCGCAGGTGACGACCGGATCCTCGATCAGGGTCATCCCGGCGGTCATGCCGAGCAGCGTCAGCGTGAACTGGATGTCGGTGGTCGCGCAGCCGGGATCGCTGCGCAGCAGGGCGGCGGCCTGGGTGAGCGAGGCGAGCGGGCCGCGGCGCAGGAGGCGGTAGTCGCGGAGGTCGTACTCGGTCAGCGTGTTCCACAGCGGGCTGCCGTCGGTGACCGGCCAGACCGGGGTCGCCATCGGGTGGTCCTGGAGGTTCGCGCCCACGTCGGGGAGGTCGCGGACGACGCGGATGCCATGGTCGCCGAGGTGGTCGGCGGGGCCGATGCCGGAGAGCATCAGCAACTGAGGGGTGCGCAGGGCCCCTGCGCAGAGCACCACGCCGCCGTGGGCGTGGATCTCCGCGTCGCCCACCCTCACGCCGACCGCGCGCCCGTTCTCCGCGATGACCGAGGTGACATGCCGCCCGGCGGCGACAACCAGGTTGTGCCGGTCCCAGGCCGGCGTGAGGTAGCCGTCCACGACGCTGTGCCTGCGGCCGTCGCGGATGTTGCTCTGGATCAGGCCCACGCCCTCGTCGGCCGGCCCGTTGAAGTCGTCGAGCAGCGGCAGCCCGTACTCGACGCCGGCCGCCACGAAGGTGAGTGGCATCGGTCCGGCGTCCCGGACGGAGGTGATCGCCATCGGGCCGCCCACCCCGTGCCAGGCGTCCGCCCCCCGGTCGTTGTCCTCGATGGCGCGCAGAACGGGCTGGACGTCATCCCAGCCCCACCCGGTCGCCCCCAGCGCCTGCCAGATGTCGTAGTCTTGGCGGCGGCCGTGGAACCACGCCATCATGTTCATGCTGCTCGCGCCGCCGATACCGCGCCCCTGGGCCAGCCCGATCCGGCGGCCTCCGAGCGCGTCCTGCGGGGTGGTCAGGTCGCCCCACGACGTGGGTCCGGCGAGTAATTGGAAGGCGTTACCGGGGGTACGGGCCTCAGGTTCCGTGCCGGTCGTCGTACCGGCTTCCAGCAGCAGCACCCGGCATCCGGGATCCTCGCTCAGCCGCGCCGCCACCACACATCCGGCGGTACCGGCCCCCACAACGATGAAATCCACCCCAGTGGGCAATGTGTCGCACTTTTGCGGCATTCCCGCGCCTTCCCTTCGAATGCGATTAGCTGAACCCATGCTCTATTCAACTGAGCCTAACTCATCTGAATATAGTTCCACTCATCTCACTGAAGGGGTATGGTCCGGTAATCATGTCTGCCTACATTCAGAGCCGCCGCGCCGACTACGCCGAGGCCACCCGCCAGGCGATCATCGACGCGGCCCGCACCCTGTTCGCGAGCAAGGGGTTCTTCGGCACCAAGGTCGACGAGATCGCCAAGGCCGCCCGGGTGGCCCCGGGGACCGTGTACGCGGCGGGCGGCAAACACGGGCTGTTGCAGATCCTGGTCGATGAGTGGGGGACCGCCCCGATCCTGCGCGAAAGCCTCGACCGGCTCGCCGCCCTGCGCGACCCCCACGAGATCCTGGCCGTGGTGGCCTCGGCCAGCCGTACCGTACGCGAGGCGCATGGCAGCGTCATGCGCGTCCTCATCGCCGCCGCCCCCCACGACGAGGCTGCCGCCGAAGGCTTGCGCAGCTCCACCGACCGCTATCGCGGGACGTTGACGGCCGTCGCCAGACGCCTGGACGAACTCGGAGCCCTCGCCGAAGGCATGGAGGTGCAGCGCGCGGCGGACGTGCTGTGGTTCTACTTCGGCTACAACGGCTACTTCACCCTGACCGAGGACAACGGCTGGTCCTTCACGGAGGCGGAGGAATGGCTCCGAGACCGATGCACCCGAGCCCTCCTGGATCCCCAGCCTCTTCCTGGTACGGCAGCCGCCATTCGTTAGTTGACCCGGATACAGGCGGTGGTCAGGCGCACTCGGCGACGGAACCAGCGGGCGCGGCTCGATGGCGGGGACGGGCCGGCCGGGCAGGGCGCGCAGGTGGGTGTCGGCGGCGCCGACGGTATGCGCATAGTGCTCCAGCAGCCGGTCTGTGACCTGGGCCTGCCCGTCGTCTTCGGCACGCGGGCAAGCGTGCTCGGCGGTGTGTTCGCGGACCAGGTCGTGCATGCCCCACCGGCCCGGTCCCGGGCTGGTGATCAGGTGAGCCGCCGCAGCTCCCGCGGCTCCCGCCGGGTCCGCCCTTCCTCCTGCCCGGCCAGGGCGGCCGCACTTTGCCGCGGGTGCTGATCTTCTCAGAGAAGACCGGGTCGCAGCCCGCCTCGGCCAACGCGTCGAGCCGGCTCTGGAGCTCCTGCTGGGCCGTGGAACAGCGGGCGTAACCCACCCTGGTCGGCTTCGCCACGGCCTGCGGCGCCGCAGCGCCGATCGCCGGTGTGATCGCGGCTCGCACCGAGGCACGGTTGATCAGGCGGGAAATACGCGGGCAAAGTCCGCCTCAGAATGACCGAGCTCACATGCCGTTTCCGCGACAGCGGCTGGAGGAGCGCTCGTCAAGGCGCCGCCTTTACCCCGGAGCGCTACCGTTACGGTGACGGCAAAGCGGCCTTCCGGCCTGCGAAAACGGCAGCCCGCCTCAATCGACTGACCGGTAGGCCAAGTACATGAAGCGCCCGACGCGTGGAGGCACACACCCCGGTCCGGCGGGCGGGCCCGGGGAAAGCAGCTGTGAGCCATCACAGCAACCCCCGGCCCGCCTCAGGCTCCGGTGACGCCACCGGTTCGATGGGTCAGTGACGGGATGCCGGCCAGCCCGGCATGCCGGGCATGCCGGGCAGCAGAGCCGGCGGCGCGGGCCGGTCGGCCGCGTCGGGTGGCGCCACCGGTACGGCCGGGCACCGGGTTCCTCGCGCGGGCAGCCTCAGCGAGATCAGGTAGGCGTCGACGGCGGCCGTGACACAGTCGCCACGGCCATAGGCACCGTGTCCCCAGCCTTCGTAGGTGAGCAGCCGCGCCTTCTTCCCGATCTGGGCGGCGGCGTTGAGCGCCCAGGCGTAGCCGGTGGCCGGGTCGTGCAGCCCGTTGACGATCAGCAGCGGCGGGCCGCCCTTCACCCGCAGGCGATGCTGTGGGTTCGGGATCGGATCCGGTTCACTCAGGCACAGGGCGGTGAGCGTCAGGCTGGTCGGGACGATCCCCATGTCCGGCGCGATGGCCTTGGCGCGGCGGAGGTGTTTGGTGTACTCGCGGTAGTCGCGGATCGGCCAGCGAAAATCCTCGCAGAAGATCTGGAGGGAGATGGACACCTCCGGCTCGGCGGCCGCAGGAGCCTGCCGCGAGTCCGCCGTCTCACTCAGCAGCCAGGCTGCGGAGGCGGGTGGCTCCTGCGCGTCCGCATCCAGGGCGATGAGCAGTTCGGCCAGTTCGTACCACGTGGGTACGTAGCCCGCCCGGAAGACGTAGCGGATCACGTCCTGTCTGGTGAGCGACCTGGCAGGGGTGCCGGGGGCGCGGATCTCGCCGCGGTCGGCACGCTCCAGCAGGCGAGCCCAGAACGCGCGCACGTTCGTGCCGTGCAGCGCGCATCGGGTCTCCCCGTCGCACCACTTGACGAACTCGTCGAAACTGTCCTGGGCGAACGTGGCCCAGCTGTAGAGGTAGGGGCCGGTGCTCAGGCTGTGGTCCAGGTTGCTGTCCAGGGCGAGGGCGCGGATCCGGTGGGGAAACAGTTCCGCGTACATCTGGCCGACCAGCGTGCCGTAGGAGAGGCCGTAGTAGGTGATCTTCTCCTCGCCGAGCGCTTCGCGGATCGCGTCGATGTCGCGGGCCGCGCTCACGCTGTCGACATGGTCGAAGACCGGCCCTGTCCGGGCACGGCAGTCGGCGCGCAACCGCTTGCTGTAGTCGAGCCAGGCGTCGAACTCCGCCTGACTTTTGATGAGCGGGTCGGGGAACTGGGACAGCAGCTGGGCCGAGCATACGATGCGCCCGCTGTCCTCCACGCCGCGGGGGTCGAACCCCACGATGTCGAACCGGCGCTTGAGCTCCGGGCTGAAGTTGTTCAGGGAAATCGCGTAGCTGACCCCGGAGGAACCGGGGCCGCCGGGATGCAGCAGCAGCGAGCCGATCCTGGCCGCAGGGTCGGTGGCCTTGAGCCTGGCCACGGCCAGGTCGATCGTCGGCCCGCCGGGGTTGTTCCAGTCCACCGGTACGGCGAGTTTGCCGCACTCGGCGGAGGGGTTTTGCGGGCACGGTGTCCAGGTGATCGTCTCGGCGGGCGCCGCTGGAGCCGCAGGCGTGGCCTCGGCGGGCACAAGGGGGGACAACGTCATGAGAGCCGTCAGGGCGACGGTGAGCAGTGAAACGGTTCTACGCACGCGATCTCCAATCACAGGCTTATGCCGATGTCCTCGGCCTCCCGATTCTTGACCGGTCGATATTCCGCGACCATGGTTAAGAATGACGAGAAACGTTATTTCATTTATAGATTTCGTTCTCAGGGTCAGCGTTACTCTGAGACCGTGGCCGCCTTTGGTGGTCGGTCATCATTCACTCGTGGATGCGTTCTTTCAACAACTGCTGCGCGAGGGGCTGTGCAGGGAGACGATCAGGCCGCATGCGCCGAGCTGGAATCCGTCTTGGCGGCCCTGCCCCCAGACAACCGCCCAACACCTTCAATCACCGCCTACGACGAACTACTCAGGACACCACCAGATACCCCGGCCTGATCGTTCCCACGGTTTCTCCCGGTCTCCGTCTCTGCCCGGCCTGGCAGGGAGCGGTACGGCTCAGTCGCCTCGGGTGACGCGGGGGCCATGCCGGCTGGCAGCTTCTTTCGTTTGCCGTGCTTCCCGCCTTTCGCTTCGTGTCCGTGTCGCACGACCGCCCGCTACC
>NZ_JBFBCE010000148.1:0-13003 GCF_040689595.1 Streptosporangium sp. NPDC051023
GGTTCTTAATAACCAACACAGAAGCACTCGCCCGGGGGCCCCCACCCCCCCCGGGGTGGGGGCCCCCCCGCAACCCCCCGCCCGGGGGACCCCGCTCGCCTCCCCGCCCCACGACACCCAGGTCGTGGCGGTCTCGGTCGCGGCCCGGGTGTCGTGGGGCGGGGAGGCCTTGGCGAGGTGGGTCTCGTCCGTTTGACATCCTCTCCGCCCTAAAGACGGAGATTCCCGTCTGCCGCGTGTGCGGCTTCGGGTGGGTTACTGCTTCACTGCCCCGGTCCCATCCGGTGGTGTGCATGGTGTGGCTCCTTCGGCGGGTCACTTCAAGGGTTCGGTGAGAGCGCCTGCCGGAAGCTCATTACTGCGGCCCTCAAACTGGGGCGATTTCCTGCGCGCTCAGCGAGTCCCCTGTCGATTGGCCCGGTTCCGGATCCCGCCGAGTACGGCGTCGAGCATCCGGTCGAACTCCGCCACAGACCCGAAGCCGGCCTGCAGGGGCGTGAGGGTGGCCATCGTCGGGTACGCCGTGGCGTCGATCGCGGGCATGTCACCGACCCCGTCGGGCCCGCCACTGAGGACCGCCAGCAGATATCCGTTGAGAAAGCCGAACAGCATCAGCGGCGCGTCCGCGACCACCTGGTCGGGCAGATCGGCCTCACGCATCGCGGTGACCAGTCGTTCCAGGGCGGCGAGGGCCACCGGCGAGGTCTGGGCGCGCGTAGCCAGCAGCGGGAACACCCGTGGATGCCGGTAGGCCATCTCCCGGTAGCGGTGCGCCGTCCAGCGGGTGATCTCTTCCCAGCCGCGGGGCGTGTCGTCCGCGCCGGCCGCCACCTCGGCGAGCACGGCCTCGGACATCGCGTCCAGCAGCGCCGCTTTGCCCTTGATGTGGTGGTAGATCGACATCGGGTCGACCCCGAGCTCCTCCGCGAGCCGCCGTACCCCGAAGTGCTCAAGGCCATCGCGGTCGACGAGTACGACGGCGGCGGCCGCGATGCGCTCGCGGTCGAGCCCCGCCGACGTGCCCTGTGTGCGTCTGGCCACGTCCATTCCCTCCCTCTTGTCAAACCTACACCGTAGAATTTATCGTGCAGATGGAAACCTACGACGTAGGTTTTGAAAGGAAGCGGTCATTGACCACGATCACCAATCGTCCATCGTCGACACACACCAAGCGCCCTACCGTGATGCGTTTGGGGCCGACACTGACGATCTTCGCCACGCTCGCGCCGCTGCTCGACATCGCCACCGTCGACACACTGTCCGGCCACGTCCGCGACGCGTATCCCGACCAGGGTCCGGGCATGGTGGCGGCCGACCGCAACACGGTCGTGATCTATCTCGTCGTCACAGGTGTCCTGGGGATACTCGGCTGGCTGCTGCCGGCGGTCCCATTCCTGGCTCCTCGCTCCATGCGTGCTCGCGCCAGACCCGAGGAACACCCCGCCGTCAGCTCCGTGAACAGCGACAAGATCGCGGATCTCAATCAGTAGCCAGAGCGGCCCGGAGAGCTGGACGGCCACTCCTTGGAAGCCACTTCCGGCTCGACCCGGTCTTCGCCCGAACGGCCGCCGACACCAGCCACAACCTGAGGAGCACCTGATGAGACCCCTGGAGATCCTGTTGTCGGCCACCAACCTGCTGGGGCTCGCGATCGTGGCGATCCCCCGGCTACGCGCGCTGCGCCGGCCAGGCTTCGTGGTGCCCGTCGCACTGCTCCTGGCGGCAGCGCAGGTCCTCGTCGAAGGCCCGCGCTGGCAGCTGGCCCCTGCCTACGCACTGACCGCGATCCTCTTCCTGACCTGGCTGACCGGCATCGCCCTGCCGGGCGCCCTGCACGTCAACCGACTGGTCACCGGCTCAGCCGCCGGACTGGGTGTGCCGGCGGCCCTCGCCTCCGTCCTCCTGGCAACGGTGATGCCCGTATTCCGTTTCCCCGAGCCGACCGGACCGTATGCGATCGGCACTACGACCTACCACTGGGTGGACACAGACCGTCCGGAGCTGTTCACCGACGCCCCCGATGATCACCGGGAACTCATGGCGCAGGTCTGGTATCCCGCCGAGCCTCAGCCATCGGCGCCGGGCGCCCCTTACATCCAAGACGCCGAGGCGGTGACGTCGGCGATGGCGCGCCTGGCCGGCTTCCCAGAGCCCGTCTTCAGCCAGCTCAGGTACGTGACCACCAACGCCGTCACGTCCGCTCGGATGGCGGCCGACCGCCCCCGCTACCCGGTGCTCATCTCCCTCACCGGGCTCAGCGCGTTCCGTGCCGCGAGCACCTTCCAGATCCAGGAGCTGGTCTCGCACGGCTACGTGGTCGTCGGGCTCGACCAGCCGGGCGGCGCCGCCATGACACGCTTCCCCGGCGGGCGGGAGATCCCAGGGTGGCCCAGGGACAAGATCTATCCGCTGATCAGCCAGAGCTGGACGCCGCGGCCCGACGCGCCGACACTCCAGGGGCAGGCGCTTCCCGACGGCATCATCCCGTACTTCGCGCAGGACGTCAGCTTCGCGCTCGACCGGCTCGCGGGGCTGAACAAAGCCGACCCCGACGGCATCCTGACCGGCCGCCTCGACCTCGAGCGCGCCGGCGTCTTCGGGATCTCGTGGGGCGGCGCGACCGGTGCCGAGGCGTGCGCGAACGACCAGCGCCTCAAGGCGTGCCTCATCATGGACGTTCAAATGACGGCCCACGTCGTCAGGGCGGGCTTGCGGCAGCCAGTCATGTTCATGACCCGTGATACCGAGACCTTTCGTCTCGAACGGGAGCGCAGCGGCGGCTGGCCGGAGAAGGAGATCTCCGAGACCATCGAGACCATAACCGACGTGTACCAGCGCCTGCCAGACGCCGGCTATTACGTGGAGGTCCCCGGGTTGTTCCACGTCGACTTCACCGACGTCCCGGTCTGGTCACCGGTCACACCGCAGCTTGGCCTGAACGGGACGATCGACGCTCAGCGAGCACACGACATCATCAACGCCTACTCGCTCGCGTTCTTCGACAAGCACCTCATGGGACAGTCACCGTCACTGCTCAAGGGGCCGTCGAGCCGCTTCCCAGAAGCGCGGTTCATGCATCACCAGGGCGGGCCGGAGCAACCGTCAGCCGCCGCGCACCCTCGGTGACCGTTGTCCATGCCACCAGGCCGGGGTCACTTGCGGTAGACGATCTCCTTGCCCTCCTTGCCGCCGGGGCTGGGGTACGCCATGATCAGCAGTCGCTGGCCGGCCTGCTCCTCGCCCTTCCACGGGAACCAGGCGTAGTGCACGCGGATCCGGTAACGGCCTGCGCGGCCGTTGAGCGACAGGTCGGGCAGCGTGGTGCCGCTGAGGTCGTCCGTGAGCACGATCGCGCCCGTGAGGCTGCGGTAACCGACCTCGACGACCTTGTCCCAGCCCTTGGTCTCCACGGGCGGGCGGCGCGTGTACGTCTCGACGGTGACGCAGATGTCGAAGTCGGAGTGCGTGAGGACGGTCAGGGTGCCGGACTCGGAGGAGACCAGCCCGTTGCCGGGGTCCAGATCCGGATCGCCGCTCCCCTCACCCTCGTACGTCTGCAGCACCCCGTAGTCGGTCCATTGGGGTTCCTTGATCCGGATCGCCTTGGCCGGCTTGATGCGCGGGCGATGGTGCGGCGTCGCGTCGCACATGCGCTGGGCGTCCGCCTCCATCTCCGCGATCTCCCGGTCCTGCTTGGCACGCGCGGCGTTGACGACCGCGGCGGCACTTGGGCAGATACCGGCGAGCGGGGAGGTCAGGGCGTCGCGGCTCACCTTCCAGCGGGCCAGCTCTCGCGGGTCGTTACGGGTGTGCAGGTCGCACATCCGGCGCCCGTACGTGAGCACGACGAGATCGGGCGTGGTGTCGGAGAACTGGCGAAGGCCGTTGTCCGGCCGGCGTAGTGAGCAGATGAACTTCTGCTCGGCGGTCAGCTCGTGAGGCTTCTCCGACATCTCCATTTCCCAGGGCTCGGGCGGGTCGCACTCCTCGGCCGCGGTGACCGGTCCGCGGTCCTGGTCCGCCACCGGGACGAAGCAGACTGTCACCACCGCGACGAGACCTGCCAGGAGGACGCGGCGGCGGGTGCGGTGGGCGGGCGGGGCGGGGTACAGGGCCAGCAGGATGAGAGCGGAGCCGGTGAACGCGAGTCCGTACCACAGCGGAGAGATGCCGGCGGAGACGAGCGCGCCGTTCTTGACGAACAGGCCGCTCGGGTAGAGCGGCAGCTCCCCGAGCAGGTCGGAGCCCACCTTGGTGGACGCGCTCACGACGGCGACGCCGGCCAGGAGGAACAGGGTCAGCGTCGTGGCCCGCGTCAACCGGGGGGTACGCCGCCACACAGCCGCCAGGATCAGCAGCGACGGCACGCCGACCCCCACGAGCAGGTCGAGGACATACCAGGCGAGAACCAGTTCGGAGTCGGCGAACTCACGGACGACGTTCCACACCACGTTCTTCGGCCCGAGCCAGAACGGCACTCCGTGCGCGAGGTTGACGACCGCCGGGAGCAGCGGGAGCGTGATCGCCACCGCGGGGAGCGGCCATCGCCTGGCGGGCGCCCGTACGGGCCGCGACCGGGACGAAGGGGGCAGGACACCGCCCAGGTCGTGCGCGGACCGGGCCCACCAGACCAGCCCGAAGACGGACAGCGCGGCGGTCACCTCGAAGAACAGCACGTCCCAGGGAATCTCGCGATAGCCGAACGAGATGATCCCGGAGGGCTGGATGAGCGACATGACCAACGCGATCACGCCGATCCGCACGGTCGTCCCACTCCAGCGGGGATCCCGCGCCTGCGCCAGCAGCACCGACACCGCCCACACCGGCCAGGCGAACCGCTCGACCCAGTACAGGGCGGGGATCTGGGCGAACGAGATGTCCCCCAGAGCCCCTCCGAGGCCGGAGACCAAGCTCTCCAACGCGTTGAACACCCCTGTCACGAGGACCAGGAGTCGCAGCCATCGAGGGGCGGTGTCGCGCAGCACACGGAAGAACAGCCAGGCCGCCGCCAGTTGGAGCGGCACCACGACCAGCCAGAGCCACCAGCCGTATGGGATCGGCAGGCGCATGATCAGGAAGTATCCGACGTCGAGGTAGAGCACGATCCGCAGCAGGCGAACCTCCCTGCCGTATCGCGCCGGTTCGCCGCGCTCGCGGCCGCGCAACACCTGCCAGTACGCCCAGGCCTGCACCGCCGCGACCAGGACCAGCAGGACGATGAGCCACCACCACGGCTTGAGGTCCTCGGTCATGAAGCCGTACTGGTCCATGACGACCGCCCACATGGGGGTGATGTCGCCGGACACCTGGGCAACGATGCCGAGGACGACCGCGGCGGCCAGGTAGAACACCGCGAGGGCGGCCGCGATCCTGCCGAAGCGGTGACGGCGCATGAGGGAACTCCTGGGGGAGGGAGCAGTCAGCGAAAGCGCCCAACCCTAACGAGCCACCGCCAAGTTGATCAAACGTCTAATGTGCGGCGCTCCGCTTGGACGTGGCAGGCGGGCAGATCGGGCCTGACGCCACATCCTCATCCTCTGGCAACCGTGCCCGGCCGGCCGCCGCCCAAGGCATTCGTTAACTCCGCGGTGTGGTGTGCCTCGGCCGCTCACCGGGATTCAGCGTTAACGGCCTGCTCACCGGAGACGGCCAGCCCGGTTTCGCACAGGATCCGTTGTACCGTCACCTCCAGCGGGCTGTCCTCGCCAATGATCGTCTGATCTATCTCAGGAAGCAGGTCCCGTTCCAGATACCACTGGCTCATCTGCTCGGCGCCGAAATACAAGTGCTCGGGACGGGTGGCGTGCCGGCGCAACGTCTCGGCGAAGGAGATGTCCATGTAGAAGAAGAAGCTCGGCCCGGCATGGTCGCGGTGCAGTGCGGCCAGCATCGACGTGTATCGGCTCGCGGTCAAGATCCCTTCGATCAGGACGTGGTAGCCGAGGTCCAGGCAGCGGCGGGCTACGGTGTCGAGGAGCTCGATGTTCGCGCCGCCCGGCGCATCGCGCTCCCGAAGGATGTCACGCCGGATGACGTCCTGACTGACCAGGGCCAGATCCCGCTCCCGGGCCAGTTGCAGTGCCCGTGCGGTGCTGGTTTTGCCGGAACCGGAGTTGCCACGCAACACGATCAGATGAGTGTGGGGCGAGCCGATACGCACCACATCAACCTAGTGCAGGCCGTCCGTGCCTGCCCCTGAATTTCTTGCCTCCCCCATCGGCGCTGCCAGGGCCTTCTGCGACCTTCGCGGAATCGACGAGCGAATCCAGCAGTGACTTCGGCATTTCCCGGGTCCCAGCGCAGAGGCGATCACCAGACCACTCAGCGCCTCGCACTGCACATTGGTCAGCCCCGTCCGATGGACGCGATACCCAAGCACGTCGCGTGCGGCGTATCCGTCGCCGGCCTCGATCGCCTCCGCCCCCACCTGCGCGAGCACGCGACCGGCCGCGTCCGGATCAGTGCCGTCGGCGAGAGTGGCCACGGTCAGCCCGAGCCGAGCCCGGAAGACCGCATATCCCGGCGCAGAATTCTCCCCGAGGAAGCGTTCGACCATAGCTGCGATGTCCCAACCGGCTGCGACCCCGTTCGGCTCCGCGCACATCACGGTCAAGCAGGCGGCGACTTGATGTTCCCACGCCTCGGTGAGCGTGCTTTCGGCCAGCACCGTGCGTACCGTCGACAGGGCACCGTGCAGGCAGTGGGCGATGATCGTGGCCTGGCGTCCCTGAGGTTCCCCCAGGCCAAGGTCTGCACGATACGAGGGGAGAGTCGCATAAGTCCGTTGACAGGATGATGATGCAAGAGCAGACCGCTTGATCATCTAAGCTCTGTTCGAGCAGGTAGATGCCATGCGGGGCGGACGATTCGGCCTGTAGGCCGGGTTCTGATCCCACCCGCCCGTGACCTGCGACGCGCTCAGCGTCTTGCTCTCTGACCTGCAAAAACACTGCCGTCCTCTGCCACTGCCCTCCACCGTCTTCCAACGCCATGTGCCCCCGATGTGTCCCCGAGCCCCATGCCGTCAGACGCACCCCTCCCCCTCCCCCACCGCTGCGTGAACCGACTGCCGCCACTCCAAAGCCTCAGGAACGTCCCGGTACTCCAGCAGATACTGGCCCGCGATCTGCTGGAGCAGCTCCCTGACCTTCGCGGGCGTGGCACGGAAGAACTCCCGGCGCAGGTTGACCCTGTTGACCCACCGGTCGTTCAGCGCGGCATGCAGCCGCCCCTCCAGCCCGACCGCGTCGTCACTGAAAATCAGCGCATGGGTGTCGAACCTGAACGGCACCGAGGCGTCCCCCAGCTCCCGAACCCGGCCCTCCGGCTCCAGACGGCGGGTCATGCCGATCTTGACGACGTCCTCACCAAACACGCCGACATTTGAGTGACCTCACCTCGGGTGCTCGTGCTGCAGGGGGAAGCTCAGTTCTGGCAGGCGGTCATGGTGCTGCGCTGGTTCCGCGGCGAAGGCGACATCCCCAAGCTTGGTCGGGACCACCGCGTCTCCCGCGCCACCGCAGCCGTCACCAGGATGAACACACCCTCAGCGGCGACTGGCTGAGCAGCTTCATCGATCGGCTCGTGACCACCCATCTCGCGATCAGGACCGGATAAAGCCATTGAATCACGATATGTCTTGACACTGGCAGCCGCAGGAGTGCCGGCCAACCCGACCGGCTGCGACAGCGGCAGGACGGCTGTAGGCCGAGAGTGGATCACGGCGGTCACGGAGCATCACGTTCCCGCTACTGAAAACGATCTTTACTCTTAGTCAAGTCTCATGTGACGATCAAGTCGTTTTGCTACATCTGTTCGAAAGGTTGTGAGTGAACACACTTCGATCGACATCCGGCTTATCCACCCAGACACGCCGCCGCGCTGCCCTGATCGCGACTTTGATGGTGCCGCTCTCGCTCATGAGCGCACCCACGATCGCCGAGGGTGCCACCCCACCGCCCACCCCGGCCCCCGCATCAACACCCCCCTCGGATCCTGGGCTCAAGACCGCCTGGGACAAGGCCGCCAAGACCGGCCAACCCGTCGAGGTCCCCGCCCACTTCACCGAGACCATGAAGGTCTGGGCCAACCCCAACGGCAAGAACCTCCGTGCCGAACTGCACACCCGCCCCGTCCAACTCAAGAACCCGGACAGCGGCGCTTGGGAACCCATCGACACGCGCATCGTCACCCGCGACGGCAAGCTGCAGGCCGCCCGCGTCAAGACCCCGCTGACCTTCGGCGGGCGCGGTGCCAAGCACTTGGTGTCCGCGGCTGACAAGCGCGGCGGGATCGGCCTGGGCGTGACCCGCGCGCTCCCGGAACCTAAGGTCTCCGGCAACGCGGTCACCTACCCCGACGCCGTGGCACCGGGCGCGGACCTGGTGGTGCTGGCCGAAGCTGACGGCTTCACCTCCCAGGTGGTCTTCCGGCAGCGGCCGACCGGCCCGGTCACCGTACGGCTGCCGCTCACCCTGCCCGAGGGCACCACCTTCGGAAAGACACCGCAGGGGCTGCCGCAACTCAAGAACACCAAGGGTAAGGTCAAGGCTGCGCCGATCGTGCTGACTGCGACGGACGCCAAGGTGGAGGCCACTCCCGAGCAGGGCAGGACCTCCTCCGTCAAGGCACAGGTCGAGACCACCGGGAAGACGTCGGAGCTGGTGTTCTCCCCGGATGAGAAGTTCCTGGCCGACCCCGCGGTGACTTACCCAGTGACGATCGCCGCGTCCTCCACATGGTTCGGTGGCGGCGCCCCCGAAGACGCCTGGATCAGCAAGAACGACCCCTACAACAACAACGCTGCGGCCGGGTACCTGCGCGCGGGCACCACCTCCACCACCGCCGACATCGCCCGCGTGTACATGAAATTCGACATCACCGACCCGGTGCTGCAGGGTGCCACCGTCAACGACGCTGACCTGCGGATATGGAACTACAAATCCGGCGGACCTAACGGACAGCTGTGCGGGGAGACCTTGGGCGCGGGGATCCGGGCCGCGCGCGTCACCTCCGCATGGACACTCGACGGCACGATCAACAGTCTGGACTGGTACAACCAGCCCCCGAGCACGGGCGCTGAGACGGTGAACCGGGCAGGCTACAACTACGACGCCCCCAGCGGCAGCTGGTGCGCCAAGGACGAGGAACTCTTCTACGAGGTCACCGCCATGACCCGCGCCTGGATCCAACAAGGCGAGGCCAACCACGGGATCGTGCTGAAGGCCGCCAGCGAGACCGCCGCCATCAACTGGCGTCAGTACTACTCCAGTCAGTTCGGGGGCGGCGGTCCTTACCCGGGCTATCGCCACCCACCCGCCCTCATCATCGACTACACGCCCGCGCAAATCTCTCGCACGATGACGATCCGGATGGGTGCACCGCTTAGCGAGCAGCCAACGTACGACGAGGTGATCGCCAGCCGCCGTTCCTCTAGCTCAATGCCGGTCGTCCCTGACCTGAGCGAGAACGAGAACATGGATCGCAGGGTGTCGTCTGGCAAGGTGGTGCTCCACAACTCCAGCCTCGGCTACGAGCCGCCCGAGGATGCGACCGAGGAAGAATGGCTACGAGATCTCGATCTGTCCGATCAAGGCAGCGAATCTACCGACCCCACGCCTGTGCCTGGGCTGGTGGCGGCCTATGGCATGGACGAGGGTACCGGCGCCAGTGTGGCCGACTCCTCCGGGCAGAACAACACCGGCACCGGTACCGGTACCACCTTGGTGGACGGCAAATACGGTAAGGCGCTCTCGTTCAATGGGACATCCAGCTGGGTCACCGTCCCCGACACCGCGTCGCTGCGCCTGACGACCGGCATGACGCTGTCGGCCTGGGTCAATCCGACCAGCGTGGCCAACTGGCGCAGCGTGGTGGGCAAGGAACTGAGCACCGGGGGCGTCTCCTACACCCTGTACGCCTCTAACGGCGCGGCTCCCAGCGGCTGGGTGCAGGACGCTCCCGGAAGCTCTAAAACAGTCGGGGGATCGTCACCGTTGTCGGTGCATACCTGGAGCCACCTGGCGCTCACATACGACGGCGCCGCGCTACGGCTGTTCGTCAACGGCCAGCAGGTGGCCCAGAACGAATTCAGCGGCAGCTTGTACAGCGACGGCAGCCCGCTGCGGATCGGCGGCAACCAGATCTGGAGTGAGTACTTCCACGGCCTGATCGACGAAGTGCGCGTCTACAACCGTGCGCAGAGCGCTGCCGAGATCCAGACCGACATGAACACCCCCCTTAGCCAGCCACAACCGCCCGACACCCAGGCCCCAACCGCACCCGGCTCGTTCACCGCGACCGGCGGCCCCAACTCGGCGTCCCTGACCTGGACGGCCGCAACCGACAACGTGGGCGTGACGGAATACATGATTCACCGGTCCACGACGCCCGACTTCACCCCGTCGAGCGCCAACCAGGTCGGCTCCGCCGAGGGTACTTCGTTCCTGGACTCGGGGCTGACCGCGGGCATGTACTACTACCAGGTGCGCGCCGTCGATGCAGCCGGCAACGTCGGGCCCGCTTCGGCCGAGGTGTCGGCCATGGCAACCGAGCCGCCCGCGAACGAGGGCCTGGTGGCGGCGTACGGCATGAACGAGGGTTCGGGCACGACCGTGGGTGACGCCTCCGGGAAGAACAACACTGGAGCGGCCACCGACACCACCTGGACGACCGGTAAGCACGGCAATGCCCTGTCTTTCAACGGCCTCTCCAGCTGGGTCACTGTCCCGCACGCCGAGTCACTACGCTTGACGAACACACTGACATTCTCGGCATGGGTCCGGCCGGCGACAGTGGACGGCTGGCGCACCGTGCTGTGGAAAGAGAACGCCGACAACGCCTCCTACGGACTGTACTCATCTGTCGATGATGTTCCACTGGGGACCCTGCAAAACGCCACCACCACCAAGTCAGTGGTAGGCGACGATCCGTTGCCACTGAACCAATGGAGTCACCTGGCCGTCACCTATGACGGCACGATCGTCACCCTGTACCTCAACGGTACCCAGATCGACCAGACACCGATGACCGGCAACCTCCGCGACGACGGCGGCGTGCTGCACCTCGGCGGCAACGCGGTATGGAACGAGGAGTTCTACAGCGGCCTGATCGACGAGGTACGCATCTACAACCGCGTCCAGACCGCGACCGAGATCCAGACCGACATGAACACCCCCATCGGTACTGCGGCGGCCCCGAATGGGACAGCGCAGTTGCGTGCCAGCGTGGGTGACTTCGACACCGGGATAGAGAAGCTGGCGGTGGACAGCAGCCGCACGGTGGACGGCGTCACCGTCACCTCTACTCTCACCCCTCACCTGAGCACCTGGGTGGCTGCTGGGCGCGACGGTAAGGCGAAAGTGGACGTGGAAATCGCCCGCACGCCTGCCAAACCCACGAAGTCCGCAAAGACGGCCAAGACGACCGAGGGTGAGCATCTGATCTGGTCAGGCAGCGCGAGCCTGACTGCTGGTTCGGTGGCAAACGTCCAGATCCCTGAGGGAAAGCTCGCTGACGGGTCGACTGTGCGCTGGCGCGCCCGGACAATCTCCGGCACGGTCCCCGGTGCTTGGTCATCATGGCAAATCCTGAGGATTGACCTGTCCGCACATACGGAGTCTGCCCCTGCCAAGACGTCGCAGAAAGCCGTGCAGCAGGCCAACGCCGGCCGCACCTTCAACTACAGGCGGATAGAGCAGGACGATTGCCAAAAAGAGATCGTCAAGCAATACGGGGTGCTCGGCGCGGGCATGTACGCGAATACGCACAACATGTGCATGGTCTACTGGGTGGATGGGCCAATCTACCAGGACAAGATGCGTACGAGATGGCTGGGAATGTGGAAAGCACGTGTAACCATGGTGGCTCATAGCTACGTGGGATCGACCAGGCCCAATATGGCCGCCCGAGGGAAGCCTGGTCTCACCAGCAGGCAATTCAACGTCTGGGCGCGCGTTGACACTGTTACCTGTTCGGCGCAGCCCAACTACTGCAATCCAAGAATCAGAATCGGGCTGCAGAACAACACCGGGCAGCTCAGCAACTGCACGGTGACCAACCCGGACGGTATCGAAAAGACTCTTTACCAGTGGAGAGACGGCGGCGACACCGGATGGCAACTCACCAGCCAAGAACCGATTCATGTGGGTGGTCCCGCGAAGAAGTCATGGTGCGGTATAGGACCGTGGGTCAAGTCACCCGATGTCGATGACAAGGACGACTACTTCTATCCGCTCGAAACGCCCTATCTGGTGCGGTGCGACAGTTCAACCTTCTATAAGTATTACTCCGGCGCATGTATCATGTGGGACCCCATTCCGGTGTTCGTGCTCGACGGCGCCAAAGACACCAAGGTGGTCGAGACGGCGCGGCACGTCTGCAAGGCTCTGGACACCCCGCAATCGACGCTCCCCGCTGCACCGGCCGGCCAGACGAAGTCCATACCTGGGCGATTCAACCCGAACGATCCCACGTGCAGGCGAGGTGCGTACGAATCGGGCTGTCTGTGGCGTACCACAAACGAGTCTTTGAATGGTAAGAACCGCAGTGAGGCTCAAAAAGCATGCCGCAGGGTGAACGGCGGCGAATGGAGAAAGCCGCTCAGTTGCGACGAGTATCCGATGGCCGCTACCTATCAGGGCGTCAGCAGGGCCGGCATCAACTACTCCGTCAGTCTGCACGACTTCGATGACAACTGTAAGGCGGGCCTGCGCCTGAAAAACTTCAACGTATACAACCGACTCCTTGACATGGACCCGTTCTGGGTGTGGGCCACGCTCCCCGGCGAGCCCCCGTACGCCGGCCTAGAAAATATTCCTCCGCCAGTCGAAGGAGTAGCGGCGTCATGCCAAGCAGATGAGATAGAACCAACGTTGTAGCAAGGGCAATGGGTAGGCCCGTGGGGTTAACCTCGATCTTTCGTGATCTTCGTGTGGTGGGCTGAGGTATTCGGCTGAGAGTCGATTTCGCTTCCTGGTCAGCGTGGTGGCCCGGCTGTCGCGCC
>NZ_JBFBCE010000149.1:0-12584 GCF_040689595.1 Streptosporangium sp. NPDC051023
GACGGAGTGTTCTGCCCCGTGGCCTGGGAATTTGTCAGGTTTCTGCCAGTTCTCGGGGGGTGAGCGTACGGCGGGCTGGTGACAGCCCGCCGGGGGTGGTCAGGACAGGCGCCAGGCCAGGATGGCGGCCAGGAGCAGGAGCGCGCCGGTGCCGAGCACGAGGGCGACGAATGCGCCAAGTAGGAGCGCCGCGGCGGCGATGGACAGGCCGGTCCAGGCGTCCGTAGGAGGACGGTGATCGGTGATGCTCACTTGTCGTCCTCCAGTTCGTGTACCCCGATCCGGCGCGGCTTGTCGGGGTAGGTGTCCTTGGGGGTGAGTGCCTTCGCCAGGGCCGCGGCCAGGTTCTCTATCCCGCTCCTCTTCGGCTTCGGCTTGTCGTTCGCCATGTTCTTCTCCTTCGGTCAGGCGCCGCAGTGGGCGCTGGTGAGGGTGGTGAGGTCTGCGGTGCTGTCCACGCCCGCCGCGGCGGGGAGGGCGGGCGTGGTGGGGGCTTCGACGAGCGCTGGTGCTGGGAGCGTGTGGCGGGTCGGCGACAGCCTGCCGGGTCGAGAAGCGCCCCCGTCTCCAGCACGCAGGACGGGGTGCGGCTTTGGGCCTACTTCTGAATGACCGGCTTGGCTACGTCCCGGTGCTCGACCACGACCGCGATGCCCTGGCCGCGGAGGGCCTCGCTGATTTCGCAGGCTATTGCGGTGCTGCGGTGACGACCGCCGACGCATCCCACGGCCACCGTCACGGGGTGCTGACGCGCTACCGCCAGCAGGTCCTTCGCGGTCGCGGCGGCGTGGCGGATCAGTTGCTGCGCTCCAGGGGTGGCCAGCACGTGGTCTCGCACGATGGCATCCAGACCCGTCAGCTCTCGCATGCGCGGATCTGCGTGCGGGTTCCTCAGGTGGCGTCGAGCATCGATAGTCAGGTCTGCCTCCGGTGCGGGCGCGTGGCCGTAGCCGAAGCTGGTGATTACTACGTCAGCCATGATGGGGGTGCTCCGTTCTTGATCGGATGGGGTGCGGGCGCGAACCGCGTGGACGGTTCTTGGCGGAAGTGGCCACGCTGGTGCGCGCCCGCTCGGATTTCGGCTACTCGTCGTCGATGTCGGTGACGGTCTGGACGATGCCGACCTGGGTGAGGATTTCGCCGTCGGCGGCTCGCATGATGCCGTCGCCGTCGATGGACACCGGAGTGCCGATGGTGTTGATCTTCTTGGCTATCCGCCTGATCCTCATGCGGATATCTCCTCTGCGGACTACTTGGTAATCGACCTATCTCTGTGTTGATGGTTGCGGGTGCATGTGCCGAATGTGGTTCGGTGGACCTCTGATCCAAGATCGCGTAGACAGGCTGATAATCCGAGTTATCGGCCACCTCATCCGAGGATCAGCCCAACGCGCTGCGAAGGATCCCGTTCGAGGCGATTCCTCGCGTGGATGTAAATCTTGGTCGTTTCGGGCGAAGCGTGACCTAAGGCTTCTTGAAGCTCATCAAGGGATGCACCCTCCTCCGAACCCAAAGTGGCGAAGGTGTGCCGAAGAGCATGCGGAGTGACGCGATCCGGATATTCCAGGCCTGCTTCCCGGGCGACCCGCCGAACAAGATCGAAAATGTAGCGAGTCGGAACTGGCCGCCCGCTCGAGGTCGCGAACAACGGAGCCGACGGCTCAAGCATCCCCGCCCCGGACCGCGCGAGCCGGTCCTCGAGGTAGGCGTCCAACGCCAGCATCGTCGCGACCGTCATGCTCCGGATCCGAACCTTCTGCCCCTTGCCGACGATCCGCGCCGTACGGAACCCGCGCTCGAACCCCAGCGACCCGACCGTGATGCTCGAGACCTCCGCCACACGGGGCCCCATCGACAACATGAACCGAACCATCGCCGCGGTGCGCAGCTTCGCCCGGCCACTGCCAGCGTCGGCAGCAGCGACCAACGCCAGCGCCTCGGACTTCTCGAGACCCGCCGTTTCGGTGTGGCCCCGCTCCACCTTCGGCCTCGAGGCCCCACCGAACTTGTTCGCCGGGATCGCATCCTCGAGCGCCAGGTAGGTGTACCAGCTCGAGACCGCGGCGAGTTTCTGACTCACCGTCTTCGGCGATGGTGGCGGATCGCCTTGCTCGAGCATGCGCGCATAGATGTTGCCGTGCCCGCGGGTGACGGTCAGCGGGTCCTGTCCTCGAGCGGAGCAAAACTCCAACCACTCCCGCAGGTTCCGCTCGTAGGCCCGCCGTGTGTGCGACGAGCTGAACGACCACAGCCAGCCGATGGTCAGGCGGGAGATCAGATCCTGCTCGAGGCCGGGAAGTGCGACCTCGAGATCCGGAGCACGCTCGAGGACTTGACCGGTGAGCACCTGCTCGCTCACGCATTTACCTCGCCGCGAAGGTCGGCCAGAAGCCCGGGAAGTTCGTCCGGTTTGACCATCACCTCGCGGGCCTTTGACCCTTCGCTCGGCCCGACGACGTTCCTGCTCTCCAGCAGGTCCATCAGGCGGCCCGCCTTGGCGAAACCGACCCGCAGCTTGCGCTGGAGCATCGAGGTCGAGCCGAACTGGGTGGTCACGATCAGCTCTGCCGCCTGGACCAGCAGGTCGAGGTCCTCGCCGATCTCCTCGCTCTGCTTCTTCTTGGGGCGTGGCGCATCCAGCTCGGGTTGCTGCTCGTCGGGGCGGCCCTGCTTCTTGCAGTGCGCCACGATGGCCAGGATCTCCTTCTCGGAGACGTAAGCGTTCTGCAGGCGGACCGGCTCGCTGGCACCCATCGGGGCGAACAGCGCGTCGCCCTGGCCGACGAGCTTCTCGGCGCCGGGCCGGTCGAGCACCACCCTGGAGTCGGTCAAGGAGGAGGTGGCGAACGCCAGGCGGGAGGGCACGTTGGCCTTGATCAGGCCGGTGACCACGTCGACGCTCGGCCGCTGGGTGGCGATGACCAGGTGGATGCCCGCGGCGCGGGCGAGCTGGGTGATGCGGACGATGGAGTCCTCGACGTCGCGCGGGGCGACCATCATCAGGTCGGCCAGCTCGTCCACGATCACCAGAAGGTACGGATAGGGCTGGTAGACACGCTCACTGCCGGGCGGCGGCACGAGCTTGCCCGCGCGCACCGCCTTGTTGAAGTCGTCGACATGGCGGAAACCGCTGGCCGCGAGGTCGTCGTAGCGACGGTCCATCTCGCCGACCACCCACTCCAGGGCCTCTGCGGCCTTCTTGGGATTGGTGATGATCGGCGTGATGAGGTGCGGGATGCCCTCGTAGACGCTCAGCTCGACCCGCTTGGGGTCGACCAGCACCATCCGCACCTCGTCCGGTGTGGCGCGGGTGAGGATCGAGGAGATCAGGCCGTTGACGCACACGGACTTGCCGGCCCCGGTGGCTCCGGCGATCAGCAGGTGCGGCATCTTCGCGAGGTTGGCGATGATGACCTTGCCTTCGACGTCCTTGCCCAGCCCGACGACCATCGGGTGGTGGTCGGCCTGGGCCACCTGCGAGCGCAGGATGTCACCCAGCGACACGAGGTCCTTGTCGGTGTTCGGGATCTCCACGCCGATCGCCGACTTGCCGGGGATCGGGCTGAGGATCCGCACATCGGCCGACTTGACGGCGTAGGCGATGTTCCTGGTCAGCGCAGTGACCTTCTCGACCTTCGTGGCAGGGCCGAGCTCGATCTCGTAGCGCGTCACCGTGGGGCCTCGGGTATAGCCAGTCACCTTCGCATCGATGCCGAACTGCTCCAGCACCGTGCCGATCGCGGCGACCACGACCTCATTGGCCTTGGTCTGTGGCTTGGGTACGCTGCCAACCTTCAAGCCTGCAGCGCCGGGCGGGGCGTAGGTGTCGGCCTGGGCAGCCGTGGTGGGCTGAGCACTCTCAGGTGTGGGCTGCCGCTGCGCGGGGACCTCCACCGCAGGAGCGTCCTCCTGGAGGAGCCCGTCCTGCTCCTCTTCGACCTCGTCGTCCTCGGCTGGCGGGTCGTTCTCGTCGTCGACTCGATACCGGGGCAGGTTCGGCAGCCGCTCCGGCAGGCGCAGGCGCCGCACATCAACCGAGAGCCTCAGCCCGTAGCCGCCCAGCGCGATCAGCATGGCCACCACCAGCAGGCCCGGCAGGTACAGCGCTGGCCACGAGAAGGCCAGGCCGAGCAGCCCGCCACTGGAAGCGATGGCCTCCCAGGCGTCAGGAGTCGGGACGCCGAACAGGAGGTGGACGATTCCGGCTGTGGCCATCGTGGTGAGGGCCAGGCCGGTGCCGCGGCGCATGGTTACGGCGTGCTGGTCGGGGCGGCGCCACAGCCGCACCCCGAGCCACAGCAGCCATGCGATCGGGAACAGCCAGACGAGGCCGCCGATCAGGACACGCACCGGCTCCTGACTGTGCAGGACGAACAGGGTGACCGCGGTAGCGACGAGGGCCAGGGCCGTGCCGTCGCGGCGGGCAGCCTCTGATACCTCGGCGGGGCCGCCGGTCGCTGCGCGGATAACGAGACCGCAGCCACGGGCCACATGGTGGAGCCCGCGCCATGCTGCGCGCAGCAGCTTCTCCAAGGAGTCGTCTTTGCGGGCGGAGCGGGCAGGTCGAGTTGGTCGGCTGGCTGGGCGGGCGGCAGGGCGCCGCCCAGGGCGGCGTTTGGCGTTCACCACCCGCCTCCGCGGTGGTGAGTCGCGGCAGCCATGACGAGCACGAGGACGATCAGCAGCAGGCCGGAAAGCACCTTGAGGTCGTAGTTGGGGACTACCGCCACCACGGTGGCCAGGGCCAGGCCGGTTATGCCGCCTAACGGGTAGGTCGCCCAGGCAGGAATGAGGGCGCGCGACGAGGCGGCAGGGTTTGGCGGCGGGGCCTCACTCTCGACGGCGGTGTCGTCTTCGCTGCGCTCTGGGATCTTCTGTGGCTTCTCGTCTTCCTTGGAGGTGGGCGAGGCGGCCTGCTCGTCGTCGGCCAGGCGCAGCAGGACCGCCGCCTCCTCCGGACCGAACTGCGGCACGGCCCAGGTGTGGTGGAGGGTGCGGAGGATCTCGGCGCGGTGGGTGCGGTCGTGGGCGCCGGCCAGTCTCCACCAGTCGTCGTCATCCCATGCGGGGTCCATGGGGGCGCTTTCGGGGTCGTGGAGGAGGTCTTCTGCTTCGGCGACGATGCGGACCAGGCGGGCGGCGTTGGGGCGGCCTGCGGCCTCCTCTGCGTCGGCGAGGCGCTGGAGGCCGAGGGTTCGGCTGTGGATGCCGGTTGGCATGGGGTCTCCTGGAAGGTGGCCGGGGGGCGGTCACACCCTGTCCGGGTGCGGATCGTGCGTGTTCGGAAGCGTTGGGTGATGTCCGGTGGGCGTCCGCTGTTGTTCGGAGCGTGTCCGATGGGCGTCCGGCGTGTCCGACGATCTTGTTCGGTTACTCTGCGTCGATGTCCGGCATGTCCGGTGATCTTGTCCGGGGCTTGTTCGTAAGGTGTCCGGGCCATGTTCGACCCTTACGGACACCCTCCCCCGCCCTATAGAGAAAGAGCGCCCCGAACGCCGACGTCCGCTGTCCGCCCGGCCCGCTCACAATCCGTGAGGCGGGCCGGGCAGACCTCTCACACGTGCGCGCGCTCCAGCGGGGAGCCGATCAGATCCCACCCGTCGGCGTTCGGCCGGCGGGCGATGAAGCCCCGCGCCTCCCACCGATCGGTCTGCCGGTACAGGAACGGGCGCTCGCGCTTCACGTCGCCGAGCCACTCGGTCAGCTGGCTGGTCTCCACCCGGCGCGCCCCGGACCGGTACAACTCATCCAGCAGCTCATCCCAGACGCGCTGAGCCTCGGCGGGGGAGAGGAGAGGAGTGGAGTCCTCCTCGTCGTCCTCCTCGCCGGTGTCCTCGACGTCGGCATCGATCTCCTCGTCGGGGTCGACGTCAGCGAAGTCGGCGGGGGTGGCGTCAGCGCCGAGCTCGCGGCGGCGAGCATCGTCCAGGCGTCCGAACATCTCTTGACGATCTTGTTCGTTCTCTTCCTCGGCCATTGCTTCGGCCTCCTCCTGCTCCAGCGGAGCCTCATCCTCATCAGCGGTGGTGGCGTGCTGTGGCCGGGCCCGATGCGACGGGACCGCCGCATCGATGACCCGCGGCGGGGCGGGCGTCTCGGCAGGCTGGCCCCACTGGGCGGTCCGGTACACAGTCCGGCGGGTGAACAACTCGCCGAACAAGGCTGCGGTGATGTCGTCCACGGGGTCGCGGTACGGCGCCCCCAGCTCGACCGCCTCGATCAGCTGCTCGTCCAGCGGGTCGTAGAAGCGGGCCATCCGCGCCCACTTGCTCTCCGGGATGCCGAGCCCGGCGATGTAGCAGTAGCCAGGCCGGGTTGATCCCCAGGTCGGCATGCCGTTCTTGCCGAGCGCCGCGATCGCCCGGTCCGGCAGGACATACGAGGCGTCCTCGGCCTCCTCTACGCCGAAGCAGATGCCGGCGCCGTGGTTTTTACGGACCGAGGTGGACACCTGCCGGTAGATCCAGTCCTGGGTGGAGGAGACGAAGATGATCCCCGCCGAACCGGCGTCAGCGACGACCTTCTCGTACTGGGCCTGAAAGCGGCGGAACTCCTTGGACTCCTCCAGCCAGATGACCGTCAGGTTCAGGCTGGAACGCAGCGACCAGCGGCGCAGTCCCTCCTTGGCCAGCTGTGCGGTGCGGCCCTCGATGACCTTCGGCAGGCGGGCCATGAACAGCCGCGCCTCGTCGACATCGGTGATGACCCACGTCAGGCCGTGTGCGACCGGCCCGAACGTTTGCATCTCCTTGGTCAGGTCAACCCCGATGACGTTCAGTCGCCGTTTGACCAGAAGCGACGCCAGGATCACCAGCGCACCGGTGGACTTACCCGATCGGGTGACGCCGCCGATCTTCACGTGCTTGATGTCTTCGGCGCCCCGGTCCTTGTCGAAGTCGCCGACCAGTCGCACCCGGCACGGGCCGGACTGGTATTCGGCGACCGGAAACGCCTCTGTGGGCAGGGAGCCGAGCAGGTCGGCCACCCCCGGCCATGCCAGGCGCTCTTTGAGGTTGTCGCGGGTCGGGATCTCCAGCGTGGCCACGCCGTCCCTGTCGGGGTGAGCGCTCAGGTGCGCTCCTCCGGGCACCGCGCGGGCGGCGGAGGACAGCATTGGCACCAGAGCCCGCGCATCGTCCAACGTTCCGCCCGGCTTGGTGTGGACCTTTGCCCGCACGACGCCGCGCTCGTCCACGGTGGGCTGCGAGAAGCTGATCTGTGCGTTCTTGACCGCTTCCAACAGGGGAGTCGCCTCGCCGTCGTGGCTGTTGGCTCCGGCGTACTTGCTGGACCGCCAGATGCCCCACAGGATCCACACCACGATCGAGCAGATCATGTACAGGGAGATCAGCCACCCCTGCAACAGGCCGAAGATCAGGCCAAACACCAGGGCGCCAGTCGCGACGGCCCCGCTGACGGCTACGGCGATCCTTAGGGCGCGGCGGTTGCCGGAGGACATCCACCCGTAGTAGGTGACCGCCGTTCCCAGGATGAAAAACAGCAACGCCAGGACAGGGGTGACGAACGGGTCACCGCCCCATGCCAGGTGCGCGAGGTGCACCAGGACGCCCCAGATCAGGCAGCCGATGCCCGGCGCGAGCAGCGGCAAGCCGTGCACCAGCCACCAGCCGCCACCCACATGCGCCATCACCTCGGGTTCATGGACACGGCGGGCCATCACACATCCTCCGTCCGGTACCGGCCCGACCGGCTGGCGGGCTTGCCGTCAGTCGCCTTGGATGCCTCCAGCAGCGTGTACTCCTGATGCACTGCAGCCATCCGGATGAGGTCCTTCGCGGCCTCCAGGACGGCGTCAGCGGCGTTCTTGCCGTGCCCCCGCAACCGGATGCTGAGGAAGAACCGGTCAGCCCAGCTGGCTGCTCCCACGCGGGGCCTGCGGACCCGAAGCCACCGGCTGGTCTGCGCTGAATCCTCAGCCAAGGTCAACGCCATCTCGCACAGCAGCGTCCGCCAGTGCTCCAGGTGGGCGCGGTACGCCGGATGGCCCGTCGTGAAGTGCGCGGCCTCAAGTTCGGCGGCTACCTGCTGCATCGTCTTCTTGTCAGCCATTGCCCTGCCTTGCTTTCTTCTCCTTGTCGATGAACTTCTGGTGCACGACCCGCCATTTACGGATCGCTTTGGCCGCCTCGACCAGTGCATCTCCGGCATGTCGGCCATGAGCTCGGGTGCGCCGGGACAGGCGTAGCCGCTCGCTCCAGGGCAGGCGGCGTCCTTTCTTGGGGCGCCGAGTCCGCAGCCAGGTGGAGGCCATTTCGGCGTCCACGCGGATCATCAGTGCTGCCCGCTCCAGCAGTTGCTCGGCGTTATCGAGGTAGGCCTGGTGCGCCGCGTGGTTGGCGATCGGCCCGGAGGCTTCGAACTCGTGAACGAGCCCGGCGAGGTCGGCCATTTACAGATCTCCGATCGTGTACTGGATGAGGCGCAGCGCAGTGGCCTTGGTGGATGTGCAGGTGATGGTGGCGCCGCGGAGGGTGCGGGTGGTGCGGGCGTCGGTGGCGGCCCACCACCAGGCGCGGCGCACCGACCACAGGCGCCCCTTGAGAGTGGAGGAGTCGTTCGCGGCGAACGCCACGATCAACGCGGTGAGCACGAGAGCCGTAACCGCGGCGTACTCGACCGCCCGGTACCACCACCCGGTCATGCCAACCCCTTGTGTCTGCGGATGATGTCGGCCACGCGGCGCCGGTACTCCACGGCGCTAACCGCGTCGTGGATCCAAGTGGTTTCGGCCTCCAGCGCCAGGGCGTCGAGCTCGGCGCGGGCGACCGAGTTGCTGTCGTGTAGGCGGCGGGCCACACGCCCTTGCTGGCGGATGTCGAGCGGCTCCAGCAGGTCGGCCATGGCTGGGTCGCTGCGCAGCCAGTCGAGCAGCCCCATCACGCCTCCTCCTGTTCGGTAGATCTGGACTGGGTTACTTCTGGCGGGAGTTGGGGTTGTCCCGGATGACTGTCGCTTTGTTGAGCAAGGCCTGGGCTCCGGTCTTGTCGCCGTCGGTCTGGGCAATCAGGAACTGGGCTGCCACTTCAGCGAGGGCGGCGAGTGCTTCGTTGGTGAGCGGGGGGCGCTCGTTCTTGGGCATGTCGATCTCCTTCGGGGGCGGGGGCACCAGCCCGACTGGTGTGGCCGGGCGGGGTAGCGCGTGGCGCGTGTCCGCCCAGGGCTCACACCTGGAGTGCCTCATAGCCGGACTGGAGGGATGCGCAGCTAAGCGGAGCGGTGCTCAGGCGGACGGCTTGGAGCCGTTGAGAGAAGCGGTGGACGCGACCAGTTCGGCGTCCACTTCGATCGCCGGGGCAGGCTTCACAGGGCGCCCGCGGTCGTCGAAGTTCCACCCCTTGGCAGCGAGGATTTCCTTGCCCTCGGTGATGCGGTCGCCGCACCAGGTCGGCTTGAATCCGGAGCGTTCGGCGAGGGCCCACTTGGACAAGTACTCGCCCTTTTCGACGCGTCCGGCCCACCAGCGGGCGACACGGCGTTTGTCCTGCTCAGTGGGTTCAGGACGGTCGGCGTCCTGGTCGCCGTCTGGACGCGTCCACTCGCCGTCCACGTCGTTGGTCGCGTCCATTTCAGCGTCCACCTCCGCGTCCATCGGAGGCAGTAGGAGCTCCCCTTCGAAGGGGTGGACTTCTGGACGCGTCCAGGTGACAAAAGGAACCAAGCGTCCGGTTGGACGCGGGTCGCCGGGGGAGAGGAAAACGCGGCGCTGAGGGGCGGGCATGACGGGCAGGGAAGTGGTCGCCGGTGTGGTCGCGGAGTTGGACGCGTCCTGGACGTCGAGCAGGAGCCCGGGGTCGCGGACGGTCTCTCGCGTCCACTGGGCGAGCGCGGCCTGGACCGCCTCGGCGCCGGGCGGCATGGTGCCGGGCTGGCGGGGCTTCACGAGGGCGGGGTGGTCGAGGTCGCTCCAAGGAGCAACCGCGTTCTCCAGGACGGTCGACAGGCTGTCGCCGCCGCCGTAGGCGGACACGATGTCCAGCAGGGCCTTCTGGGTTGCCTCGTCCTGGGCCAGGTTGGTGTGCTCCACTGCCCGGTCCAGGGTGCGGTCCCGCTTGGCGACAGCAGCCTGGATCTTGCGGGCAGAGGCGCCTGTCTGGCGGAGCTGGTAGAGCCGTTTGGCGGCCAGCCCCACCCGCTTCAGGCGCCGGTGGGCGTCCACTTCGCTCGCGGTACGGTCGCTGACCTCGGCCAGCCCGACGCGGACCAGCATCCGCTCAGGGGTGAGCCGCCAGTTGATGCGCTTACGGCCGGTCGCCCGGTGCCGCTGGATCGCCATGCCCCGCTCCCACAGCCAAGCGGCCACGAGGGGAGCCGAGAGACGGAAGACAGCCTCCGGCAGGCTACGGGCGTCCATGGATGACAGGACTGCGGACAGGCAGGTGAGCGCCCACACGGCCAGGCCGTCGATGCCTGCGGAGTAGTTCTCCCTCATGTTGCGGCGGGCCCGCACCGCGCTGGTGAACATCGCGACTTCGATGAACGCGAACAGCATGACCCGCAACGGGCCGTCGAAGCCGAGGACGTCGCCAGCGAAACGCCACATGCCTTGAGCGGACACGCCGGTGGCGATGAGGGCGGCGACCCAGGTGAGGAGGTCCTCGCCTGCGGTGTTGCTGGTCTTGATGCCGCGGCCTGCGGCCTTCACGCCTCGCCACGCTCCCCAGACGGTGAGGAGGACAACGGCGATGGCGACGGCGAGCACGATGGCTGCCACGGCGTGGGGCGCCCATGAGGGCACCCAGGGCGGGAGGAATGTGGGAACGCTGGGCAAAAGATCAGCTGGACTACCGCTGATCAGCCCAGACAGGGTAATTTCCTGCATGGGTCTCGGGACCTGTCCTCGTAGTGGTGGAGGTTTCGAGATCAAGTCGTCCCGGGTCGGTGCTGGTAACACCGGCTCGGGGCGCACTGGCTATTCAGTTGGGTCTTGCTCGCGACTCTTTTTGATCTCCTTGGAGACTGCCTGTCGGGTCATGTCGGCCCATTCGGCGACCGCGTTGTGGGGCAGGTTGCGTCGGCCGGCTTCGGCTATGAGCTTGGCTCGTTCGGCGCGTGCTTCTTCTCCTGCTTTCACTCGCTTGGCTGCGTCGCGGATGAGGTCGGCAAGCACTTCGTTACTCACCTTTCGCTCGTCCGTCACCTCCTCTGTCTACACGTAATCAGCCGAAGAGGCAACCAGGTTGCCGAAATAGACATTGGTGTCACTTTCTCGACACAAAGCGAAGTGCCCCACTCCATGCGGAGTGGGGCGCCTTGTCGCGTTTCTACCGGTCGGCTGGCACCGCTAGATCGTCCAGGATCACGCCCGCTGCCGCTTCTGGACCGTCGGCCAGGACGGGCATGGGAGGGCTGAGCTGGATGGTGTTGCGGTGTTCCTCGTACAGGCGCACCAGCCACGCTTCGCCGGGCCGTGACGTCTCACACTCCACCTGGAGGCGCTGCAGGAACTCCGCCGCGACCCCCAAGGCCGCGGCGCCGACGAAGTCCCGGGCGCGGGGTGACAGGTCGATCGGCTTCACTGTCCAGTCGCCGTCATCGCTGCCTGCGATGACGCCTACGTTGACGAACTCGCCCGTCCAGGGGTGGGGCAGGCAGCGGACCACCGAGTAGAGGTAGCGGCTCATGCCGCCACGCTATGCCGGGAAACGGTGAAGGCCCCCGAGGTTGGCGCCTCGGGGGCCCGCTCTCCCGCGTGCCCGGCCGGGACGTAGTGGTTGCGTCCTCTCCCAGCCGGGGAGTCTGGTGGCCTCTGCCCGGGGATGACATGGGGCAGAGGCCAGGCCCGACAGTAGGCACGGGGGCAACCTTCTGTCGGACGATCAGAGGGCGGGCCCCCACCGGTCCCACAGTGAAGGCCCTTCCCCGGCAATGTGTCGCCGGGGAGAATGAGGACGGACCCCTGGCTGCTCTACCCCTCCGAAGAGAGACAGAGGCCCGCCCTCGCCTCGGGGATGGCCCTGCGCGACCATCCCCGAGGGGTCTTACACCTGGCTGCCGTCGCTGCGGGCACGGCAGCCAGGGGGTTCAGTGAATATGGCGAGGTCGGATGGCATCCAGATGGTGGTCACCCCTGGAATCGCCGCGAAGATCGCAAACGGGATGCCTAGCCCCACCGCATGTAGCCATCCGGCTTCTCTGGTGCGGTCGTCATCGGTCATGCCTCTGCCGCCGCAAGCTGCTCCTGCTGTGTGAGCAGCTGTGTCAGTTCCTTGGAAGTGCTGGCATCTAGCGTTCGGGCGCGGTTCGCGTCGCTCTCAGCCTTGGTGAGCTGGCGGCGGAGAGTGGCGTACCAGCGCCCGATGTCGGACCGCCAGATGTTCCACTCCGGGTGGGCTGCGGCTAGGCGAGCCTCGGTGTCTTGGTGAGAGGTGCTTGTCTCCTCGGTGCCCGCGAGGTCAGGGAAGCCGTGGAGGGCGCTCCTCTCATCCGCTCGGTAACGTGGCATGTACTGATAGTGATGTTGGTGCTGTGCTAGTGTCCTGCGCCGGTAATCCGTCGTTAGATCCTGTGTGAACTCTTCTGGTGAGCCGGTGCGTCGTCGGGGTCCGAAGTTGGAGCCGTTGGTG
>NZ_JBFBCE010000150.1:0-12411 GCF_040689595.1 Streptosporangium sp. NPDC051023
TGCGCACGGTCGGTTCCGGTAGGGAGGCGACGTTCGACTTCGTGGCCAACTTCACCGGCCCGGTGCCGACGCCGACCCCCACGATCACCCCGACCCCCACGGTCACCCCGACCAACACGCCGACCTCGAACCCCGGAGGCACCTGGACCGCGGGCGCGAGCTACAAGGCCGGCGACGTCGTCAGCTACGGCGGTTCCAACTACCGGTGCATTCAGGGGCACACGGCCTACCCGGGCTGGGAGCCGCCGAACGTTCCCGCCCTGTGGCAGCGCATCTGACGCACCGGCACGTCATGCCCGGCATCCGCTGACCCGCGGGTGCCGGTGCCGGAGGCCCCGGTCGGCGCACTGTGGGGTCGGTGCCGCACGGACCGGCGCGCGCGGGGTGGTGTACCGCCCCGCCGTGGCATCGGCCTTGGCTCGCCGTACGGAACTCGCCGTCACCGCGCCAGGGCGGGCGTTCATTCGGTGAAGGGCGGGGAACGGACCGGTGAGCCGGGGCCGGTGTCGCGTCTGCGGGCAAGATGCCGCGCGCGGACGTGACACCGGCCGTTTCCGTGCTTTTCGCGGGCTGTCCGGTCCATGAGTTCCCCCTGACGGTTCGACTCCCTCCCGGGGAACCGCCGGGATATGGATGCGCTCGCGCGTGTCGACGGTTACCGCCAGGCGGCGAACCGCCTGGCGGCCGGGCGGATCTGCTCGCCGGATAACCCGCCACCGACCGAACCCCGACCACCGGCCGCATGCGGTGCCGGGGGATGGGGAACCCGCACGGGGCCCCGGCCTCCGAAGGCCGGAAGCCCCGTCGGGGCTGAGGTTCGCGCTCCTGTCAGGGGTGCTGTTCGGTGACGAGGAACGCCACCGCTCCTCCCTCGTCTATGTCCGCGTCCAGGGACTTGTCGTCGAGCATGTCGGCGGCTGCGGGATCCAGGAAGATCCGAGCCCCGTCCGCCTCGACCACCTTGTCGTTCGTCTCCGGGCCGTCTACGACCGACAGCAATAGCGCGCCCGTGCCGTCCGTCTGGGACGAGATGCGGACGCCGGTGTCCGTCGAGTCCGCCACCTGAGAGCTGAGGTCCCGGATCACCTGGGCAGCGGTGTCCGTCAATGTAAGCATTGTGACTCCTTGTCGGGATCAGGGTTGGGATTCTTCGCCCTTGCCCGCTCTGGACCCGCCCAATCATGCTGCTCTCCGGTATTTCCCCCGGTACGTGGCTCACGCCGCCTCCAGCCATCCGGTGGATGGCGGTTTTCGACGGTCTCACCGCATCGTGCACGGCCGGGTGAGCTCGACGATCCGCCGTTACGTGGCCTCCTCCCCGCCGCGCAGCGGCAGCCGTACCGTGACCTTCCACTCCCCGCCGGAGATCCCGGCCTCCAGGGCGCCGCCCAGCAGTGTCACCCGCTCCCGCATGCCCGGGATCCCGCGTCCTCCGCTCCTTCCCGCCCGCTCCGTGACGGCGTTGCGCACCTCCAGGTCGAGGTGGTCCTCCCGTACGGCCGCCGCAAGCCGCGCCGCGCCTGAGCCGTGCCGGATCGCGTTGGTCAGCGCCTCCTGGGCGATCCGGTACGCCTCCCGCGAGACCAGCGCGGGCAACACGGCCAGATCGCCGGAGATCTCGGCGGTCGCGCCGGTCGAGCGGACCAGCTCGGCCAGGTCGTCCAGAGTTCTGACCGGACCTCTCAGCGGGCCGTTCTCGCCGCCCTCCCCTTCGCGCAGCAGGCCGAGCACGTGGTCCAGGTCCTCGAGCGCTGCCCGCGCCGACTCCTCGATCGCGGAGAGCGCCTTCCGCACCGCCTCCGGGTCGCGGTCGAGCACCCGTCCCGCCGCGCCCGCCTGGACGGTCACCACGCTGAGCGCGTGCCCGACCGAGTCGTGCAGCTCGCGGGCGAGCCGGTTGCGCGTCGCCAGCCGCCGGGCCCGCTCCTCGAGAGCGGACAATCGGTCGGCCGGCGACGGCCCGAGCAGCGCGGGGGCGAACCGCGACAGCAGCGCCCCCGCGCCTGCCGCCACGTACACCAGCAGTGCCAGCGTCACCACCGACGCCACCGGTGCCCACGCGCTGCTCCACCCGGCGGTCGGGCCCGTGCCGTAAAGCCCGAGCCGATCGCCCAGCAGAGGCAGCAGGAACAGCCAGATCGCGAACGGCACCATCGCCAGCGTCGTCCCCGCCGCCACGGCCCCGATCCCGAGGTGGAGGGTGAACCACGCCGCGGTGCGACGGCGCTCCGCCCAGGTCCGCCTCGGGCGTTCCAGCACTGGATCGATGACGACGTCGAGGAGACCCCGCGCCGCGGTCAGCTCCAGTGCACGGATCGGCAGGAACAGCCCGGTAACCGCGATCAGCGGAAGCACGCCCGCGAAGACGATAGGGTCCGCGGACAGCAGGCCCGGACTCCTCTCCTCGAACGGCCTCAGCATCCCCGCGGCCAGTGAGCCGGCCATCATGTACGGCATGGCCAGTGCACCCCCCAGGATCAGGCACGTCCACCTGAGATAGGTGACCGGGCTGATCAGCGGGGCCAGGATGCGTCTCACAGTGCCGATCCTCGCAGCGCCGTGCCGGTGGTGCCTCCCGCGTGGGAGGGGAGTCCGCCTCCCCCCTCAGAGGGATGTACCGGCATGGCCCCGCCGGTCAGGCACCTGGCCCGGGGGACTCGCGCGTACAGGCACAGGCCTCCGGCCGCATGACCATGGATACGAGGGCCGGCTCACTCGTCGTCGGGGAACAGATCGGATGCCCCGGGCAATCCGGCGCCGAAACGGATCCGGGTGTCCGGCATCTCGCGCAGGGCCACGCCCGCCGGTGAGCCGGGCGCGTCCCCTGCGGGGCGGCTCGGTACAGCCGTGAGGAGGGGATCTCCGGCCGGGGTTCCCGCCCCGTCGGTGCCGGTGGCGTTCTTGGCGCCGGTCCCGGCCCAGATATCCCAGATGTTGCCGTCGGAGAGCACCAGCCCGCTGGAGAACACGGACATGGCGGCCCGGAGTGCCTCGCGGTCCGCACGCGCGACGGCCTCTTCGTACGGTCCCCGGCGTCCGGACAACCCGATGAGGACGGGAAACGACTCGGCCAGCATGACCAGCAGCGCGATCAGCACTTCCACGAGGACGGCGTACGGGGAGGCGTCCCGGACACGCCGCAGCGCGGTCAGCCGGGTCAGCAGCCCGGTGTCCGAGCGATTGGCCGCCTCGAACGTCTGCTGGAGGCGCAGACGCCGTGCCCGTGCGGCATCCAGCTGGGCCTGCGCCGTGGGCAGCTGCGCCCGCGCGAGCTCCAGCCGCTGCTTACGGGCCTGTTCCCCGGTGGCCTTCAATTGCCTGATCCGCTCGTCGAGCCGGTTCTGCGCCGAGGCCACCTGAGCACTGGCGCGCTTGAACCTCTCCATCGCCGCCCGGGCCAGGACACCGTCGCCTTTCACGCCGCTCAAGCAGCCCTGCCCGCCGTAGAGCTGGCACTGCCACTTCTCGTAAGCGTCCGTCGCGTCCCGCCGGAGAGCCGCGAGCTCGCTGGTCAGCGTCTGGGCCAGGGGATCCTCCGCCGGGGACAGAGACGCGCCGCCCCCGGTGCGGACCACCTCTCTGAGCTCCTCGACCCTTGACGAGAGCCGGTTGATCTCTGTGGTGACCGGGTCCGCGTCCAGGGCGGCCGTGTACGCCGCCGCGCGTTCCCGCTGGATCACCGACACCTGAGCGGTGACCTGGGACCTGAACACCTGAAGGGCCACCGGCTCGCTGACGGTGAGGCTGGTGAGGACGCAGAGGAGAAAGAACGGGATGACGGGTCCCCAGGGTCTGCGCCTGCTTGACCGGCTGAGCACGATGATCCACCGGTTCAGGGACAGGAGCAGCACGCCCCAGACCGACGCCGCCGTTAGGACCGCCCAGAGAGCCCACCCGAGCCCGTCGTGCAGGAGCGCGGCCATGGCCGCCGCCGCCGTGGCGCCGCCGAGGAGTGACATCACGCCGATGACCACGAATCGCCGGAGCTCGGAACGAGGCAGGCGCGCGAGGATGTCGGCGCGCCCCCCCGAGAGACCGACGAGGAATCTCTCGAGGAATCTCTTCATTCGTTCCATTTCTGGATTGTCGCTCAGCACTCCATGATAAATCTCTTGATTGTGCCGGTCGGCACGGAAGCTGAGAAAGAGGATGTTCACGATGAGCGCGCTTCCGGTGCTCTCTGATTCACCGGTGAGCCGGTCTCTCGACCGGCTGGGGTTTCACCGGTACGTCGACCCGCTCGTCGAGGTGATGAGCAACTCCATTACGGAGACCCCTTTCACCATCGGTGTGTTCGGCGAGTGGGGGAGCGGCAAGTCGAGCCTGCTGAGAATGGTCGATCAGCGGCTCGCCGAGGACCATCGCGACGCCTTCGTCCGGGTGCACTTCAACCCGTGGGTCCATCGTAGGGAGCCGACCATGCTCCTGCCGCTGCTGCACACCCTTCAGGACACCTTGGCCGAGGACGGCCGTGGCCGGTTCGGCGAGGTGGCCGCGCGCCTCGGGAACGTCATCGCGAAGCTCACCGCCGACGTGCTGCTGCGCAAGGTCACCGGGGGCGCGGTCACCCTGGACAACGTCGAGAAGCTGTCCAAGGCCTACGCCGAGCGGCGCGGTGAGGTGGAGAGCGAGATCCGCAGGCTCCGGTCGACGTTGCAGCGGCAGGCGGACGAGATCGGCGACAAAGGGGCTCGTCTGGTCGTCTTCGTCGACGATCTCGACCGGTGCCAGCCCGCGGAGATCGTCGATCTGCTGGAGTCCCTGAAGATCTTTTTTGATCTGCGGAACGTGGTCGTCGTTCTCGCGATCTCCAAGGAGGTCGTCGACCACGGCGTCGCCGTCAAGTACCGGGAGTTCGGCTTCGCCCCGGAGAAGACGGCCGCCATCGCCGACGAATACCTCGACAAGATGATCCAGCTACCGCTCTACCTCCTCCCGCTGGACGAGCGGGCGGTGGGCTTCTTCCTCGACGAGCTCGATCTGCCGTCGCCGCTGGACGGCCAGGTGGAACTGCTGCGCCGCGTTCTCGCCCCCAACCCCCGGCGCATCAAACGGGTGCTGAACATGTGCGCCATGACCCACGCCATCGCCCGGCGGGACGAGCGGCTCGGACGGCTCCGCCTCGACGTGCTCGTCCGGCTGGTGGTGTTGCGGGTGCAGAGCGCCGCCCTGCACGCCGCGGTCGTCGAGCGGCCGCACCTGCTCGCGGCGCTCGAGGCGGTCTATGACGGTGATCTCAACCTCGATCGCACGGAGGGTTTCGTCCGCAGGTACGGCATGGCCGAGGCCCAGCCGGTCCAGGAGGCGGTACGGAGATTCCACGGTTCGCAGGAGTACCTCAAGGAGCTCTTCTCCGCGGCCGGGTTCGCGGAGGTGGCCGAGGACCTGCCCGGCTACCTCACCCTGCTGGGCGGGTGAGCGTTGTCCCTCAGTGGTCGCGTGCCGCACTACCGGCTCTATGGTCTCCCCGATCGCAACCCCTACACTCCCAGGCCTCTCGATCCGGTCCAGCGTCTCGAGGACCGAGCCTTGAGGCTCGACCTCGACGGATACGCCTACGTCGAGCCCGTCTACGCCTACCTGCACCAGGCCGTTCTCGCCGGGCGTCCCGCGTTCGTGGTGATCAGCGGGCGTGACTACACCGGCCGGACCTCCATGGCCAACTGCGTGCTCGACCTCTACCGCGAACTGCGCGCCACGGACGGCCGCTACCTCGTGGCCAGGGTCGAGATCGGTCACCACCGGGACTTCGAGTGGATTCAGCAGGCGATGGCGCAGCTGCAGAACGAGGTCGACATGGCCGAGGTGTCCCTCACCGACAAACTGATCAGGCTGCTGGACGGCATCGGCGAGGTGCAGGAGTCGATCTATCCGCAGCGTTTCCAGGGGCTCGCCCGGATGCTGAGCACCGAGCTGGCAGGCCAGCGCTCGCCGTACGCGTTCGGCGTGCTCTTCGAGGATCTGCGCACTGCCAGCTTCGTCAACGTGGCGCAGACGGTGTTCCGTAACACCCAGTCGATCGTGGTGTTCACGCACCGGGCCTACGAGCACGCCCAGACTCCCGCCGCCGACCTCCTGCAGCCCGAGCTGTTCGCCGAGGACACCCACGTGGTCGAGCTGCGTCCCCTGGTGGAGTCGCAGATCCAGAGTCTGGCCCGGGGACGATGGGAGCAGGCCTCCCCGCTGCACTGCCCCTTCGACCTCGACGGCGTCGCGGAGATCTTCCGCAGTGCTCCCACACCGATCAAGGCCGTGCTGACCAGACTGGCCAAGCTCCTCGACTACCGGCTGAGCCTCGTGAACGGCCAGGTGCCGTGGCCGGACAACTCCGAGCTCGGCATGTCGCGGGAGTGGCTGGTCGCGACGGTCACGGCCATGAACGGATGGCGGTGATGAACGTCGTCTATCCCGAACGCAACCCGTTCCCCCCGCAGGGCACCGCGAGCATGGAGGAGCGGGTCCTCGACGACGGAACCGGCGCGCCGACCGCCTCGCTGCCTTCGGTCGAGCGGCTCTGGTCGGTCGCCGAACGCTATCTGAGCGGCTTCGAGCCCGGCACCAGGGGCCGGGGCCAGGTGGTCTTCCTCCACGGCGACCACGGCAGTGGCAAGACGCACGCGATCCGTTTCCTGCTGCGCCGCCTGGCGGAGAATCCGGGAGAGACGCCCTACCGGTTCTACGTCAAGCTGCAGGACGGTGACTTCCCCTCCGGATACCGGCGCCTGATGAGCCAGATCGACCGGCCGATGTTGCGTGAGCTCAGCCTGCGTTTTCTCGGGACCATCGCCGGTGCCGAGACCGGCCGGGTGTACGGAGAGCAGGCCGGGGCGGTCGCGGCCTCGGTCCTGCGCGCGGATCCGGACCGGTTCTACTCGATGTTGCGCGATCTGCAGGTCGAGCTGGGCTCGGTATTGCAGGCGCAGGCGCGGGAACTGGCCCAGATCGCCGGCGCGCAGGAGGACTTCCAGCGCGCCCTGACCTCCCTGCTCGACCCGGTGCTCGAAGAGGCCGCCTACGACTGGCTGGCGGGACGGGAGATAGGCGCGGTGGACGCGCGGCGTCTCGGCGTCTCGGGCCCGATCATCGACCCCGAGCTGTGCCGGTACGGAATCCAGCTCCTCGTCGCCCTGTGCACGCGTGGCGGGCGCCCGGCGGTGGTGATCCTCGACCAGTGCGAGCGCCTCGTTCTCGGCGAGAACGGCCATGTCAGATCGGGGAACGAGGGGCTGCTGCAGTCGCTGGTCGAGCGGTTGCCGCAGGAGAACGGCATGCTCGTCCTGGCGGGCAACGAGCAGGTCTGGGAGCGGCTGCCCCGCGACCTGAAGCAGCGCTTCGGCGGCAACGTCGTCGGCTCCTCGGCGGTCACGCTCGAGCAGACCACCGAGCTTCTGAGCGCCTACCTGCGAGCCGTCTCCCCGGCCGACGACACCGTCCATCCGTTCCTGGTCAGCGGAGTCCGCGCGCTGCACACGCTCGGTGGCGGAAACGCACGGAGGATCCTGCAGCTGAGCTGGCTGGCCTTCGAACTGGCAGCGCCGGACAGGGCGCTCATCAGCCGGGCGACGGTCGAGCGCGCTCTCAGGGGCGGTGAGCCGTCCCGGATCGCGGACACCGAACGGCCCGGCTTCGGCCACGCGCTCCCGGATGTCCTGGCCGAACTGGGCGAAGGCGCGAGGCTGGCCGTCGTGGAGGTGGCGGTTGACGGGATCACCGGTTACGAACTGCTGCGGGATGAGGCGGGGACGCCGCACTGCCGGCGCAGTCCCGTCGTGCGATGGAACGAACTGGCCGGGGAGGATCCGGACGGGGCGGCTGTGCGGGCGGCGGGCCTGCCGGCCGGAGCCGACGCGCTGTTCGTTTCGTCCTTCCCCGGAGACCCCGCCGCCGACCGGGCGCTGGAGGCTCTGCGTGCCGAGCGCTCCGAGGCGCCGTGGTTCGCCGAGCCGGGGGTACTCGTCGACGCGCTCGTGCGCCAGGCCGTCCTGGCCGAGCCGCTGCGCTGGCCGTACGAGCTCGTTGTCCTGCGGGCGGACGCCCCAGGCGGGAGCCCGGAACTCGCCGGGATTCCGCTGTTCGCGGCCGGTACTAGGCGCGGTGCGCTGGCCTCGGCGACCGTGTACTGCCCGCCCAGCGATGGTCAGGGCACCGTTTTCGCTCTCGTCGCCTGGCGGGAAGCGGCCGGGCCGCGCCTGGTGACGGCGCGTTCCGCCAAACTCCCGCCCGGCCGATACGAGATCACCGCGGAGCTCGAGCGGGCGGGCCGGGTGCGCCTCACCGGGGTCACGGGCTTGTCGGAGGAGGAACGGACCTGGCAGGAGATCGTCGCCCTGGTACCGGCCAGGCTCGACTCCGTCTGGGAACCGGTACACGTCATCTGCGCGATCGAGGCCGGAGGGGAGCTCGAGCGGGTCGTCAGGCTGTACCGCATCCGGCAGGTGCTCACGATCCTGGCCGAAGGGACGCTCGGTCAGATCGAGGTGTCGCTCATCGTCTACGGTGGACACTCCTACAGCAGGCACACTCCGGATGCCCCCGTCGATGTCGTCGCCTGGCGGGTCCTCCCGGAGTCCGCGCTGAGAAGTCTGGGAGAACTGGTGCACAGGAAACCGCTGGAATCGGGCATTCCGGATGCCGCCCAGGTCGAGGACATGCTCGCCGCGGTGGTCCAGCGGCTTCGAGCGGCCGACACTGAGCGAACCGTGCTCCTCACCGTCGGAGACCGGCCACCGCATCCTCCCCGGGTGCACGCGTCGCACACCCTGCCCTGTCCACGTCGCCACGACTGGGAGGCGCTGCTCGGCGAGCTCGGGCGGCGGCCCGGCCTGACACTGGGCGCCATCTGCGACCGGCCGGTGGAACAGGCGGATCCCGTGTGGTTCCGGCTCGGCGGCGGGCGCGCCTTCGCCCATCTCGAGGACATGGACGTCCGGCAGTTTCTGGCCGGGCTGGGCCTGGATGTCTCGGCTCAGCGGATTCCGTTCCCCATTGTGAGCGAGGTCCCTCGTGCCACCTGATCACGGCATCGCCATGTGGGGTGCGCCAGGCTCCGGAAAGACCACTTTTCTGTCGGCTCTCAACGTCGCCCTTCTCCGGCGTTCCGACGGCCTGCGCCTGGTCGAAACAGACGCGCCATCGAGTGACAGTTTGGCCGAGCTGACCGCCACCCTGGCCGTGGAAGGCGAGTTCCCTTCCGCGAGCGCCACCGAGGAGATCTATCGCTGGGTCCTCGTCGAGCCCGTCCCCGCCGGCGGACTCTGGCGCTTTCGCAGGAAGCCGGCACGCTCGACCTCGATCCATTTCCGTCTGGTCGACCTGCCCGGGGAGAGCTTCGCCGGTGGCGCCCACGAAGCCGCCTCCCCCCGAGAGGAGGTCATCGACACCCTGGAGCAGGCGAAGGGCATCATCTTCTGCTACGACCCGATCCGCGAGCATGACGACGGTGACACGTTCGGCTACCTGCACGAGGTGCTGATCCGGCTGTCACGACGGATGCTCGCCGACGACCGGCTGCCCGCCGATGGCTGGTTGCCCCATTATGTCGCGGTGTGCGTCACGAAGTTCGACGACGTGCGGGTCACGGAGACCGCGGCCAGGCTGAACATGCTCTCCGTGGACCCCGATGATCCCCACGGGGTTCCCCGGGTGAGGGACGACAACGCCGCGGACCTGTTCGAGCGGATCACCGAGATCTCCGCCAGCGGCAACGGGCGAATGGTGCCGACGGTGTTCAACCGCTACTTCCATCCTGATCGGGTGCGTTACTTCGTGACCTCGTCCATCGGTTTCTACCTGGATCAGGCCAGGGGGACATTCGACCCGGAGGACTTCCAGAACATCGTGCCGGGAGACCAGGGCTTCAGAATCAGAGGCCAGGTGTATCCCATCAATGTGGCGGAGCCCTTCATCTGGCTCATCAAAATGACGCAGCGGGCGACGTGACGTCGGCACCCTGGACGAGTCGTCCCGTGAGATCGGGGACGTTGACCGGGACGGCGGGAGTCGCCCGGGCGGGTGCGATGTCCTCGCCGCCGCGCCCCGCACTCAGCTTTCCCGGACGCGCAGCGCGGACGCCGTCAGCGCCACGAAAGCGGCCAGCAGGACCGGGAGGAACAGCGCACGGGGCAGGGTGACCACCTCGGCGACACCGCCGATGAGCACGGGACCGCAGAGAAAGCCGACGTAGGACAGGCTCGCCACCCTGGCGAGCGACTGTCCCGCCCGCGCCGGGTCGCGGCGGCCCGCGGCGGAGAAGACCTGCGGGACGATGCAGGACAGGCCCGCGCCGAAACAGCCGAAACCGATGACCGCGGCCACCGGATGACCGGCCAGCAGCGCGATCCCGAACCCTGAGGCGGCCAGCGCGCCGCAGCCACGCACCAGTGTCACCGGCCCCAGCCGGGCCGCCAGCCGGTCTCCCGCAAGGCGGCCCGCGGTCATCGCCACCGAGAACGCGGCGTAGGCCGCCGCGGCGAACCCGGCCGAGCTGCCCAGGTTGTCACGCAGGTAGACCGAGCTCCAGTCCGCGGCCGCCCCTTCCCCGATCATGCAGCAGGAGCCCAGCACGCCCAGCAGCATCAGGCCGCGGACCCCGGAACGGCCTTCGCCCGGCCGGGGCTCCTCGCCGGGGGCTGTGACCGGGGTGGCCGGGGTGAACGCCCAGCGGGCGGCCTGCAGTGCCAGGAGACCTATGACGGCGGCCACGGTCGTGAAGGTGGCCGCCGGGGTGAGACCGGCGTGCGCGAGCGCCCCGCCGACGGCGGCGCCCAGGAACCCGCCGATGCTGAACACCGCGTGGAAGGAGGACATGAGGGGCCTGCCCGCCGCCCGCTCGACCTCGACGGCGTTCGCGTTCATCGCCACGTCGAGCGTGCCGTGCACCACGCCGAAGGCGAACAGCGCCGTGGCCAGCCCCGCCAGGTTCGGCACCCAGGCGGGGACGATCAGGACCACGCTCTGCGCGAAGGCCATCGGCAGCATCACCCTGACGCTGCCGTAGCGGTCGATCAGCCTGCCGACCACCTGCATGCCGGTGAGCGCTCCCGCCGCGATGCCGAGCAGGGCGAGGCTGAGGCGGCCGTCGCTCAGCCCGAGATCCTGCTTGATCGACGGGATCCGCGCGGTCCACGTGCCGATGGCCATGCCGGACAGCAGGAAGAGCAGGCAGACCGCGATCCGCGCGCGGATGAGTGACCGTCTCTCCAGGGTGGTGGCGGGCATGAGGGACTCCAGTGGGAGGGCCTGTTCGGCGGGGGTCAGACGGTGCGGACGATGACGCCCGCCGCGGTGAGGGAGTCGTGTTCGGCGGGGGGAAGCGCGGTGTCGGTGACGACCATGTCGAGGTGGTCGATGGGGCAGACGGCGCCGAAGGCGGTGCGGGTGAACTTGCCGGAGTCGGTCGCGGCGATGACACGTGTGGCCGAGGCGACGGCCGCCTGTTTGATCGCGACGTCGGCCAGATCGTGGGCGGTGAGCCCGTGCCGGGCCGACAGGCCGCAGCAGCCGATGATCGCGGTGTCGAAGCGCAGCGAGCGGATGGCGTTCTCCGCCAGCGGGCCCGTGAAGCTGAGCTCACCGGGCCGGACCTCGCCGCCGGGCAGCACCAGGCGGATCCGCGGAGCCGTGCCGAGCTCGTGGGCGGACTGCAGGGACAGCGGCAGGACCGTCATGCGGCGGTCACGGATCGCCCTGGCGATCTCCAAACCGGTGGTCCCGCCGTCGAGCAGCACCGCCTCGCCGTCGACGAGCAGCTCCGCGACCTCGGCGGCGATCCGCCGTTTCGCCTCGACCGCCTCGCGCTCGCGCACCCCGAACGGGGGCTCCTCCCCGCGCAGCAGCAGGCTCACCGCGCCGCCGCGCACCCGCCTGACCACCCCCTGCCGCGCCAGTTCGTCGAGGTCGCGGCGGATGGTCATCTCGGAGACCGCGTGCTCGACGGCGAGCTCCGCCACGGAGACGGTGTCGCTGACGCGCAGCCCAGACATGATCGCTCTTACCCGATTCGAACTTTCCATGTGTTCATTTGAACACATCACATGTTCGTAAGGCAATCCGCGAGACAATGGTTCCCATGCGCGCGAGTCGTCTGCTGTCACTGCTGCTGCTCCTGCAGACCCGGGGGCGGATGACGGCCACCGAGCTGGCGGGGGAGCTCGAGGTCTCGATCCGCACCGTCTACCGGGACGTCGAGGCCCTGTCGTCCGCGGGCGTCCCGGTGTACGCGGACCGGGGCCCCGCAGGGGGATACCAACTGCTTGACGGCTACCGCACCCGCCTCAACGGGCTGACGGCGGCGGAGGCCTCCTCGTTGTTCCTGGCGGGGCGACGAGCCGACCTCGGCGCTGGACCACGCCAGGGGCGCGGAGATCGTGAAGTTGCTGGCGGAGCTGACCGGGGAGCGAGCCGTGGCGACGC
>NZ_JBFBCE010000151.1:0-12347 GCF_040689595.1 Streptosporangium sp. NPDC051023
GTGCTGGGTCACGCCGGGGGGCGGCGGGGGGGGGGGGGCCCCGCCGGCCGCCCCCCCCCCCCCCCCCCCGCGTCTCAGGGTGTCACGACGGGTTCGCCGCCGTGCTCGTGGCGGGCTTCGGGCCGCCGGTGAGACGGCGGCGGAACACCCAGTAGGTCCAGCCCTGGTAGGCCAGGACGACAGGGGTGAAGATCACTGCGACCCAGGTCATCACCGTGAGCGTGTAGGGCGTCGAGGCGGCGTTGTGCACGTTCAGGCTGTTGGCCGGGTCCAGCGCGGGCATCACGTCGGGCCACAGGCTGCCGAACAGGGTGGCGGTGACCGCGACGATCGCCACCGCGCTGGCCGTGAACGCCCAGCCGTCCCGGCCGCGCAGGGTCATCAGGAGGGAGAGCGCGATTCCCAGGGCCGCCACCGCGACACCGGCCCAGGTGGCGGGCTTGCCCACGGTGAGCTGGGTGATCACGAGGAAGACGCCGCCCACGGCGAGCGCGCCGACGGCCAGTCTCTTGGCGAGGGCGGCCGAGCGGGCCCGCAGGTCATCGGTGGTGCGCAGGGTCAGAAACAGCGCGCCGTGCAGGGTGAAGAGGGCGAGCGTGGCCAGGCCGCCCAGCAACGCGTACGGGTTGAGCAGGGTGAGCAGCGAGCCGGTGTACTCGTGGTCGGCGTCCAGCGGGACGCCCCTGACGATGTTGGCGAACGCCACGCCCCACAGGAAGGCGGGCAGCAGTGACCCGACGAACATGGCGCGGTCCCAGCCGCGCGAGCTGTCGCTCTTGTTCCGGTACTCGATGGCGACACCGCGCAGGATCAGCGCGACCAGAATGAGGAAGAGCGGCAGGTAGAAGCCGGAGAACAGGGTGGCGTACCACTCGGGGAAGGCGGCGAAGGTCGCGCCTCCCGCGACGAGCAGCCAGACCTCGTTACCGTCCCAGACCGGCCCGATCGTGGCCAGGATCGTCCTGCGGTCGTCCTCCTCCCGGCCGAGAAGGGGCAGCAGGACGCCGACGCCGAAGTCGAATCCCTCCAGGACGAAGTAGCCGGTCCACAGTACGGCGATGAGCAGGAACCAGACGGTCGTGAGTTCCATTGAACGGTCCTTAGTGAGGAACTTCAGAAGTGATCTTCAGGTCAGTAGGAGAGCGCCGGGCGGGCCTCGGCGCTCTCCGGCCCCGCCTCGTCCTCCGGGCCGAGCCGGATGAACTTCACCAGCAGCCCGATCTCGATGATCGCGAGCACCCCGTAGAGCAGGGTGAACCCGCCCAGGGTGATCGCGGCCTCGGTGACACTGACGCCGGGTGAGACCGACGCCGCGGTGCGCATCTTGCCGAAGACGGTCCACGGTTGCCGGCCCATCTCCGTGAAGATCCACCCCAGCGAGTTGGCGAGGAGCGGCAGGCCGATGCCCAGGATGGCGATCCGATAGAACCACGGGTTGTCCGGCAGCTTGCGGCGGCGGGTGAACCACAGGCCGGCCAGGGCGATCAGTCCGGCGAGCACGCCGAAACCGATCATCAGGCGGAAGGACCAGTAGGTCAGGCCGATGATGGGGCGGTAGTCGCCGGGGCCGTACTGGATCTCGTAGCGGGCCTGGATGTCGTTGATGCCCTCGACGCGGCCGTGCAGGGTGTCGGTCGCCAGCAGGCTGAGGCCGTACGGGATCTGGATGTTGATGTGGTTGCGGCCGTTCTGGACGTCGCCGACGGCGAAGATCGAGAAACCGGCGGAGGTCTCGTCGTCCCACAGCGCCTCGGCCGCGGCCATCTTCATCGGCTGCTGCTTGGTCATGATCTGCGCCTGCAGGTGGCCGCTGACCACGACGCCCGCCGCGGCGGCCAGGGTGACGATCATCCCGACCCGGGCGGAGGTGCGGAACAGCTCGACGTGTTTCTTCCTGAGGAGCTGCCAGGCGCTCACGCCGAGGACGAACATCCCCGCGGCGACGAACGCGCCGAAGATGACGTGCGGGAAGGTGACCAGGTTCGTGGAGTTGGTGAGCACCGCCCAGATGTCGGTGAGCTCGGCACGACCGGTCTTCGGGTTGAGACGGTAGCCGACCGGGTGCTGCATCCACGAGTTGGCCGCCAGGATGAAGTAGGCGGACAGGGTGCTGCCGATCGCCGCCGCCCAGATCGCCGCCAGGTGCAGCCGGGGCGACAGCCTGTCCCACCCGAAGATCCACAGACCGAGGAAAGTGGACTCGAGGAAGAAGGCGACGAGGCCCTCCATCGCCAGCGGGGCACCGAACACGTCACCTACGAAACGGGAGTACTCACTCCAGTTCATCCCGAACTGGAACTCCTGCACGATGCCGGTTACCACTCCCATCGCGAAGTTGATCAGGAAAAGCTTTCCCCAGAACTTCGTCAGCCGGAGGTAGGCGGGGTTTCCCGTGCGGTACCACGCGGTCTGCAGGCCCGCGACGATGGCGGACAGGCCGATCGTCAGCGGGACGAAGAAGAAGTGGTAGACCGTCGTTATCCCGAACTGCCAGCGTGACAGGTCCAAGACGTCCATGGGTGGTGCTCCGTCTCACAGGTGGTGTCACTGTAAGCGTCTCGGAACGCAGGAGACCCGCCGTAGGGCCTGCGGGCCCCCTAGGAAAGGACTTTCGTCCCAAACGTCATCACACTCGGCTCGTCGATCTCCCCGGCCACCCAAACCAGCAGGTTGATATCACTCCAAAACCGGGCACGCCAAGATGACACATCAACCCAATGACACCCGCCTGCGAGGTACGGCCCCACCCTTCGCGGGCATATCCATGGGGTCGCCGGTCAGGGGCCCGGCGTGGGAGACCGGCCGGCACAGGCAGTCCGGTGGCAGACCACTCCGCGTGCCCGGAGCCGGAACGGGCCGGTTCGCGCACACAGGTTCGGGGGAACGCGAATGAACCTCAAAGCCGGAGTCGCCGCCGCGGCGGCGGGAACCACCGCACTGGACGCCGTCGGCTACCTGGACATGGTCGTACGCGGCCGCCCCGCGAGCGACGTGCCCGCCGAGGCCGCCGACGAGCTGGCCAGCAGGGCCGGGGTCGACCTCGGCCCCGGAGACGTGGGCGACAGCAGGCGCGCAGGGCTGGGCGCGCTCCTGGGATACGCCGCGGGTCTCGGCGTCGGCGCCCTGTACGGCCTGCTCCCCGGCGAGCGGCGTCCCCCGCTGCCGGTGGCCGCCCTGGGGCTGTCCTTCGCCGCGATGGCCGCGGGCGACATCCCTCTCGCCGCGCTCGGAGTGACCGACCCGCGCCGCTGGGACGCGGCCTCGTGGGTCTCCGACCTCGTCCCGCACCTGGCCTACGGGCTGACGACCGCCCTGGTCTACGGGCACCTGACCCGCCCTCGCCCCGAAAGCGGGAGACGATCGTTCCGCCACCTCGTGTACGGGAGACGGTCGCGTCGTCATCTCACGTACGGACGACGGCCGCGCCTTCGCCTCGCGCTCGGGAGATGACCGCGCCGCCGTACTCCCGCGAACTCTCCCGGCCCGGCCCACGATGGCGAGCCCGGACCCGCGCACCCTTTCCCTCTCGAAGCGGCGAAGAACGACGAAGGCGGGGAATAGCCCCGAAGCGCGACGTGTTCACATAGTTGAAACTTCAACGAAAGGAAGGATGACGAGGACGATGCAGTTCGGAATCTTCACCGTGGGCGACGTCACCACCGATCCGACCACGGGCAGGACGCCCACCGAGCACGAGCGGATCAAGGCGATGGTGACCATCGCGCTCAAGGCCGAGGAGGTCGGGCTCGACGTCTTCGCGACCGGCGAGCACCACAACCCGCCCTTCGTGCCGTCGTCGCCGACGACCATGCTCGGCTACGTCGCGGCGCGGACGGATCGGCTCATCCTCTCCACGTCCACGACCCTGATCACCACGAACGACCCGGTCAAGATCGCCGAGGACTTCGCGATGCTACAGCACCTGGCCGACGGGCGCGTCGACCTGATGCTGGGCCGCGGCAACACCGGCCCGGTCTACCCGTGGTTCGGCCAGGACATCCGCCAGGGCATCCCGCTGGCCATCGAGAACTACTCGCTGCTGCACCGACTGTGGCGCGAGGACGTCGTGGACTGGCAGGGCCGCTTCCGTACTCCCCTGCAGTCCTTCACCTCGACGCCCAGGCCGCTGGACGGCGTGCCTCCGTTCGTCTGGCACGGCTCGATCCGCAGCCCCGAGATCGCCGAGCAGGCCGCCTACTACGGCGACGGCTTCTTCGCCAACAACATCTTCTGGCCGAAGGAGCACTTCCAGCGGCTGATCGAGCTGTACCGGGAGCGCTTCGCCCACTACGGACACGGCACCGCGGAGCAGGCTGTCGTCGGGCTCGGCGGCCAGGTGTTCATGCGCCGCAACTCCCAGGACGCGGTGCGCGAGTTCCGCCCCTACTTCGACAATGCGCCCGTCTACGGCCACGGCCCGTCGCTCGAGGAGTTCACCGACCAGACCCCGCTCACGGTCGGCAGCCCGCAGGAGGTCATCGACAAGACCCTGGCCTTCAGGGAGACCTTCGGCGACTACCAGCGCCAGCTGTTCCTGATGGACCACGCGGGGCTGCCGCTGAAGACCGTGCTGGAGCAGCTCGACATCCTGGGTGAAGAGGTCGTGCCCGTGCTGCGCAGGGAGTTCGCCTCGGGGCGGCCCGGCCAGGTGCCCGAAGGGCCCACCCACGCGGCCCTGGTCGCCAGGCGCGACGCCGCCGTCCAGGCGGGCGAGCAGACGTCCGTCCCCGCGGGCTCCTCGTCCTGAGCCGCCCGCTCACATCCGCGTCCTGGTCCCCGGAGAAGCACCCCCGGGACATCACAGAGGAGGAACGTTGGAACCCCTGAAGCTCGCGGTCGTCTCGGCCGGTCTCAGCCAGCCGTCGTCGACGCGCCTGCTGGCCGACCGGCTGGCCGAGGCGACCAGGCGGCGGCTGGCACGGGAGCACGAGGTCGAGGTGAGCATGGTCGAGCTGCGCGACCTGGCCACCGACATCGCCAACAACATGGTGACCGGGTTCCCCTCACCCGCGCTGCGCCAGGCGATCGAGACCGTCACGGAGGCGGACGGCGTCATCGCCGTGACGCCGATCTTCACGGCCTCGTACAGCGGGTTGTTCAAGTCGTTCTTCGACGTGATCGACAACACCGCGCTCGTCGGCAGGCCCGTGCTCATCGCGGCGACCGGCGGTACGGCGCGGCACTCGCTCGCCCTCGAGCACGCCCTGCGCCCGATGTTCGTCTACCTGCGGGCGCTCGTCGTGCCCACCGCCGTCTACGCGGCCTCGGAGGACTGGGGCACGGGCGGGGACTCGGGCGGGGGCTCGGGCAGGGACGACCTCGCCGCCCGCATCGCACGGGCGGCCGGAGAGCTGGCCGACCTGATGCCGCGCGGCCGGGGCGCCGAACCGGCCGAGACGGTCGTGCCGTTCGAGCAGCAGCTCGCGGCCCTGCGTCCCTGACAGGACCACCGAATCCCAACACGTGATGTCGCCGTAAACGGTGGCTCCGGCCCGGGAGAACAACGGGTTGCCGAACGACATCACGCGTAGATCATCAATGCCGGGGCCGACGGTGCGGGCAGGAGCGAGGCCTCGCCCTTGCCGGACTGGACGATGACCGTGCCCCTGCGCGCGGCCAGGGGCACGTCGATGTCGTCCAGATGCGCGATATCAGAAGTAGGGTCTGGGCTTGGCTGCTGATATCGCGTAGTACCGGTAGTCATAGCGCTTGTAGCGAAGCGGAACAGAGGCTCAAGTCGCAGCCGGTTGTCCCGTCTCGTTGATAGTGAGGCAGTCCTAGCAATCTGCGGCATTTGGGCCATTCGTCTCACAGACCTGAGGCATGATCGCTAACACCCGACCACCGTGGAGAAGTCGTCATGACCATGCCTGAGCACAGCACGACGTGGCACGACGCTCGCTACGACATGCCCGTCAGTCAGCAACTGGAGCGCTACAACGAGCTAGCCGCCAAGAACGCATCAGCTCGCGCCCGGATTGAGTTGGTGGCCCGAGGGATCTATGACCCCACCCGGCATGGAGCCGATGACCGGCCTCCGCTCACCGTGGCCGAACACATCGAATTGCCGGCACTGGCGGAGAGCATCGCGCGTACCGTGCGCCATCCCTCCAACGTCCACCACGCGCTGCTGGCCGGGGTTACCTGGGCCGATATCGCCCGCATCGCCGGCTCCGACGAACTTACCGTCCGGCGGGACTACAGGCAGTGGGCTGACGACCAATACGACCTCAACCAGCGCTTCCCTGACCGCGGCATGACCGCCGACGAGCACGCCGCCGCGACCGCCAGAGCTGCGGAGTGATCAACTCATGATGGGGAGTCATCATCACAGCGCCCCCATCCTGCATGGAAACGGTCGTATCAGCCAGACACGCTGATTACCTCCCCGGCCCTATGACGTCGCGGATCAGCTTGATGAGCTCCTCAGGCCGCTCGGCGCGCGCGACGTGCCCGCTGTCCAGCTCGGCATAGGAGCTGCCCGGAATGGCCGCGTGGATCTCGCGCGAGTGGTGAACGGGGACCAGCACATCCCTGGCACAGCCGATCACCGGCGTGGGCGCCTGGATCCTGGACAGCGGGTGCCGGATCTCGATGCGACAGACGAGGTCGATCTGCCCCTCCCATTCCTGGGCGACGCCCGGTCGCCTGGAATCGCGGTCGATCTCCCCGGGTAACGCCGCGACTACCGCCATGAACCGCTCCCCGCGCCTTCCCTTTTGACCGATGATGCTTATTCGAACGCTAGGCACTCCTCCCCGGGAACGTCCAATTACGATTTTTAATGAATGAAGGCAAAGAAAATCTTATGGCATCCCAGGGAAGAGCCATACCCCCAAATCCCGCTTGACTTTGTGGGGAATTCCATGCGACTGTCGGTTATGTGAATAGGGAATTAGCTTCAACCGAGCATCCGCACCTGGACGGACCACGGGCCGCCCCGGCCTGTTGCTGAGTTCCGACCTCACCACGCCGCCGCCCGCCGGCAGGCGCCCCGGGGAAAGGACCGTTCTCCGAGGGCCACGCGACCTCTTCGCATTCTTGTCGACGCGCCATTTAATCGCGGCGTCCCTGAACGTTCCACATGGTTCCCAGTTATACCCGCATCCGGGCTCCCGGAGGCGGGAAGCCATCACGGCCCACCGCGAAGCAGGGCCGATATTCGAGCACACGGCACCGGCAATACGACGGAGACGACCGGCGAAGCGCACCGGGCACGACAAGAGGCGGATATTCACAATGGCAGGAAACGAGCCCAGGAAAACGACGCGACCTGACGGGGCGGGCGAGAGGACGGTCGAGGGGGCGATCGCGGTCATCGGGCTCGCCTGCAGGCTGCCCGGCGCGCCGAGCCCGGCGGATCTGTGGGAGCTGCTGCGCTCGGGACGCGACGCGATCGGCGAGCCGTCGGAGAGCCGGTTACTCGCCGACCCGCGGATCGCGGGTCACCGTGGTGGATTCCTCGACCACGTCGACCGGTTCGACGCCGACTTCTTCGGTGTCTCCCCACGCGAGGCGGCGGCCATGGACCCCCAGCAACGGCTCGTCCTGGAGCTGGCCTGGGAGGCGCTGGAGGATGCGGGGCTGCCGCCGGCCGACCTGGCGGGGGCCGGAGGCGGGGTGTTCCTCGGCGCCATGGCCTCCGACTATGCCACCCTCCTGTACCAGCACGGCGCGGAGGCCGTCACCCGGCACACCCTCGCGGGACTGACCCGTGGGATCCTCGCGAACCGGATCTCCTACTTCCTCGGCCTGCGCGGTCCCAGCATGACGGTGGACACCGCCCAGTCGTCCGCGCTGGTCGCGGTGCACCTGGCCTGCGAGAGCCTCCGCTCGGGCGAGTCAGCCGTTGCCCTGGCCGGTGGGGTCAACCTCAACCTGGTCCCGGAGAGCACAGTGACCGCGGACCGGTTCGGCGGCCTTTCACCGGACGGGCGCTGCTTCACCTTCGACGCCCGCGCCAACGGCTATGTGCGGGGCGAGGGCGGCGGCCTCGTCGTGCTCAAACCGCTGGCTCGGGCGCTGGCCGACGGGGATGACGTGTACGCCGTCATCCTCGGCAGCGCGGTCAACAACGACGGCGCGACCAGCGCTCTCACCGTGCCGGACGCCTCGGCCCAGGAGGAGGTCGTGCGCCTGGCCGTGAGCCGCGCCGGGGTTGAGGGCGCCGCCGTACAGGTCGTCGAACTGCACGGCACCGGCACGAAGGTCGGCGATCCCGTTGAGGCCGCCGCGCTCGGCGCGGCCCTGGGGGGCTCCCGTCCCGCCGGGCAGCCGCTGGTCGTCGGCTCGGTCAAGACGAACATCGGCCACCTTGAGGGGGCCGCAGGCATCGCCGGGCTGCTCAAGACCGTTCTGAGCATCCGCAACCGCGAGATTGCTCCCAGCCTGAACTTCGAGACGCCCAACCCGCGGATCGACCTCGACGCGCTGAACCTGCGGGTGGCCGGGACGCTGCGCCCCTGGCCACGTCCTGACGCCCCGCTCCTCGCGGGGGTCAGCTCCTTCGGGGTCGGAGGCGTGAACTGCCATGTCGTGCTCGGCGAGCCGCCCTCCCGCGTCCCCTCGGGCCCCGAGGCGGACGCGCAGGCCGGGCCTCGGGCGACCAGCGCATCCCCTGTGTCCCCCGTGTCCCCTGTGCCCCTGGTCCTGTCCGCCAGGACCCCCGCCGCGCTGCGCGAGCAGGCGGGAAGGCTGTACGGCGCCGCGGCACTCGACGGGGACCTTTCGGACGTCGCGTTCTCACTGGCCACCGCACGAACCGTGTTCGACCACAGGGCGGTGTTCTTCGGGGCGGACAGCGGGGAGCTACGGGACCGGCTCAGGGCGTTCAGCGCGGGCGAGCACCCCCGGGGCCTCGTTCAGGGCTCGGTGCGCGCCGCGGGCCGCACCGTGTTCGTCTTCCCCGGCCAGGGCAGCCAGTGGGTGGGCATGGGCAGGGAGCTGGCCGAGTCGTCGCCGGTGTTCGCCGGGCACCTGAGGGCCGTCGCCGACGCCCTGGAACCGCACGTGGACTGGTCTTTCGCCGACGTGCTGCGGGACCTTCCCGGCGTGCCCTCGCTGGACCGGGTCGACGTGGTCCAGCCCGTGTTGTTCGCGGTCATGGTCGCGCTCGCCCGGCTCTGGGAGTCGTTCGGCGTCCGCCCCGACGCCGTGATCGGCCACTCGCAGGGCGAGATCGCCGCGGCCCACGTGGCCGGGGCGCTGACCCTGGAGGACGCCGCCGCGATCGTGGTGCTACGCAGCCAGGCGATCGCCGCGATCTCGGGGCGCGGCGGAATGGCGTCGATCCCGCTGCCCGTCGCGCAGGTCCGCCCGGTGCTCACGAGCTGGGAGGGACGGCTGAACATCGGCGCCGTCAACGGCCCCTCCGCGACCGTGGTCTCCGGCGACGCGGACGCGCTGGACGAGCTCGTCGCCCGGTACCAGGCCGAGGACGTCCCGGTACGGCGCGTGCAGATCGACTACGCCTCGCACTCCGCCCACGCGGAGGCGGTGCGGGACTCGCTGCTGGAGTTCCTGCCCCGGTACGGCTCGCGCGGCACGGACATCGCGTTCTACTCCAGCGTCACCGGCGGCCTGCTCGACACCGCCAGGCTGGACGCGGACTACTGGTACCGCAACCTCAGGCAGACCGTCGAGTTCGACCAGGCGGTCCGCAGCGCGCTGGGGGCGGGTCACAACGTGTTCGTCGAGGTGAGCCCGCATCCGATCCTGGCCGTCGGGCTCGGGCAGATCCTTGAGAGCGCGGCATCTGACGTCCCCGCCGCGCTTGACGGCACGGTGACGGGAACGCTGCGACGCGGGAACGGCGGCCTCGACCAGTTCCTGCGGGCACTCGCCCAGCTGTACGTGCATGGGACACCGGTCGACTGGACGCGGGCGCTGCGCCCTGACACGCGACGCGTTCCCCTGCCCACCTACGCCTTCCAGCGCCGTCGCCACTGGATCGGCGTCGCGGCCGGGGCCGAAGGGGGCACGAGGGAAGCGGGGACTCCCGAGCGCGGAACACGGGTTGAGGGTGTTCCCGTCCCGGACAGACAAGGCACAGGAGAAGGGCATGGCGCGGGCGCTCCCCTCTCCAACGGGCGTGGCACGGGGGTTTCCGCCGCCAACGGGCATGGTGCGGACGCACGGGACGGCCACCTCGGGGACGCCGGAACCTCCGAGCCGGTCGGCGCGCTGGCCGCCCTGCTCTCCCGGCTGTCCGGGGAGGCGCAGGAGCGGGCGGTGCTCGACCTGGTGGTCTCCGCGACCGCCGAAGTCCTCGGGCACGACAGCCCGCAGGCCGTTGGCGCGGACCGTACGTTCAAGGACCTGGGACTCGACTCGCTCGGTGCGGTCGAGCTGCGCGACAACCTGTCCGCGGCGACCGGGCTCACGTTCCCCACGACCGTCACCTTCGACCACCCGACCCCGCTCGCTCTCGCCCTGCACCTGCGGGCCGCGTCCGCGGGCCGTACGGCGGAGCCCGCCACGCCCCTCCCGGACAGCCGGGAGACGACAACGGACAACGAGCCGATCGCGCTGGTCTCGATGGCTGGACGGTGGCCGGGAGGGGCCGACACCCCGGAGAAGCTCTGGGAGCTGGTGCTCAGCGGAACCGACGCGATCGGCGCCTTCCCCGCGAACCGGGGATGGGACCTGGACGCGCTCTACGACCCGGACGCGGTACGGCCCGGCACCTCGATCACGCAGGAGGGCGGCTTCCTGCACGAAGCCGACCGGTTCGATGCCGAGTTCTTCGGCATCAGCCCCCGTGAGGCGGCCGCGATGGACCCGCAGCAACGGCTGCTGCTCGAGGTGGCGTGGGAGGCCTTCGAACGGGCCGGGATCGTGCCGGGCTCGTTGCGGGGCAGCCGCACGGGAGTGTTCGTCGGGATGACGCCGCAGGACTACGGTCCGCGCCTGTACGAGACGGGCGAAGGGGCCGAGGGGTACGCGCTGACCGGCACCGCGGCGAGCGTCGCGTCGGGGCGGATCTCCTACGTCCTGGGGCTCGAGGGGCCCGCGGTGACGGTGGACACCGCGTGCTCGTCGTCGCTGGTCGCGCTGCACCTGGCGGTGCGGTCGCTGCGGTCAGGGGAGTCGGATCTGGCGCTGGCGGGCGGGGTGACCGTCATGTCCACCCCGGGGATGTTCACGGAGTTCTCCCGGCAGGGTGGTCTGGCCCCTGACGGCCGCTGCAAGGCCTTCGCCGGGACCGCGGACGGCACCGGCTGGGCCGAGGGCGCCGGCCTGCTGCTGGTTGAGCGGTTGTCGGACGCCCGGCGGCACGGACATCGGGTGCTGGCCGTCATCCGCGGCACCGCCGTCAACCAGGACGGCGCCTCCAACGGCCTCACCGCCCCCAACGGGCTCTCGCAGCAGCGGGTGATCCGGCAGGCACTGGCGGACGCCGCACTGACCGGCGCCGACGTGGACGCGGTCGAAGCCCACGGCACCGGCACCACCCTCGGCGACCCCATCGAAGCCCAGGCCCTCATCGCCACCTACGGCCAGAACAGGGCGGAAGACCGACCGCTGTGGCTCGGCTCGCTGAAGTCCAACATCGGCCACGCCCAGGCCGCCGCCGGAGTCGCCGGAATCATCAAGATCGTGCAGGCCATCCGCCAGGAGATCCTGCCCCGGACGCTGCACGCCAACCGGCTGTCCGAGCACATCGACTGGGCCAACGGCGGAATCTCACTGCTCACCGAGAGCGTCCCGTGGCCTCGGACGGGGCGGGTCAGGCGCGCGGGCGTCTCGTCGTTCGGGATCAGCGGTACCAACGCCCACGTCATCATCGAGCAGGCCCCGGAGGCGCTGGAGCCGGAAACCGAGCTCGAAACCGGAGATGAAGCCGGAGCCGAGCGGACGTCGTCACCGGAAACGGCAACGCCGGTGGTGCCGCTGGTCGTCTCCGGCCGGTCGGCCGCCGCGCTCAACGCCCAAGCCGAACGACTGGCAACCCACCTAGAGGCCCACCCCGGCCTCAACCTGTCGGATGTGGCCCACTCCCTGGCCACCACCCGCACCACCTTCGAACACCGCGCCGTCATCCTCGGCCAAACCCCCGACGAACTCACCAACCGCCTACGCAAACTCGCCACCGGAAACACCGGCCCCGGCATCATCACCGAAACCCCATCCGCCACCCCCCACCTGACCTACCTCTTCACCGGACAAGGCAGCCAACGCACCGGCATGGGCCGCGAACTCTACGACACCTACCCCATCTACAAAGAAACCTTCGACACCCTCACCGCCCTGTTCGACCACCACCTCAAAGACCACACCACCCACCCCCTGCACGACGTCATCCTCAACCCCGCCCACACCCACCTCCTCAACCAAACCCTCTACAC
>NZ_JBFBCE010000152.1:0-11001 GCF_040689595.1 Streptosporangium sp. NPDC051023
CGGCCATAACCTCATAATCTCCGACAGCGCGCGCCTCCCCCCCCGCCACCGCCCACCCCCCCCCCCCCCCCGCGCGGCCGGCCCCCCCCCCGCCTCAGGCGGGCTCGGCCTCGCCCGTCGCCTGCTCCATGGCCTCCTCGGGGGAGGCCTCCAGGTCGTCGCCCGCCTGCGCGAGCGCGGAGGCCTTGTCCAGGCGCACCCAGCTCGTCACGCTCTCGACGGCGAACAGCACGCCGAGGTACAGCGTGAGCGCGGCCAGCACCCAGGTCACCGCGCCCAGCGCGGCGCCCGCACCGATGATCAGCAGCCGCACCTCCCAGCCGAGACCGGCCTTGAAGATCCAGTCGGGCGGCCAGATGCTCTGCCGCGTCCGGTAGACCGTGTCGTAGGTGTGATAGCCGACCACGTAGAGCAGCACGAACAGCAGCCACTTGGGCGCCTCGGCGGCCAGGCCGACCAGGATGATCGTCAGGAACTCGGTCGCCCTGATCAGCGGCGGGACCAGCCAGTCGAGCTTGCCCAGGTGGTCGCGGGCCGCGGTCGGCAGCACCAGGACCAGCATGACCAGGGCCGGGAGGAGCAGGAGCGGCCCATCGGTCAGCAGCCCGGCCACCGCGATCGCGACGATCACCACCAGGGCGGCGATCGCGGCGGGCACCGGGGGCAGCCCGGGGCCGACCTTGCCGCGGAGCGCGCTGACCAACGGGCCGTCGTCGCGGTAGGCGAGCAGCCTCGCGGTCTGGACGCGCAGCCGCTCCAGGTAGGGGTCGGGGGCGGGGGTTGTCTGCGGCTGGGTGATCATGCGAGCGACCTCATCAGGCGTCCGGTGAGCGAGTAGGCGGTGGCGACGCCGCCCCAGATGATCAGGGTGATGAAGGTGATCCTGGCGTCGAAGAAGGCGCTGACGATCGCGATGGCGGCGAAGCGCTCGCCGATCGGGAAGACGATCATCTTGCGGGCCCAGTGGACGGTCCGGTTCCTGCCGGCCTTGCTCCACATCTTCAGCAGGCCGCGAATCCCGCCACTACGGGCGATCTTGCGCTGCTCCAGCGCCGTGCGCAGCTCGGTGTCGGGGCTGATCGACAGCGGCATCGAGGGCAGCGGCGACGGAGGCCTGCGCCGGTTGGCCGCGCCGAAGGAGAAGTCCAGCAGGTGCTTGATGGACTGCATACCGATCGCGACCAGCGCCAGCGTCCACACGTCGCCGACACCGGAGACGGCCGCGCCGGCCGCGAGCCCGGCGAAGACCACATACTCCTTGAACCGGTCGAAGGTGGCGTCGAGCCACGCCCCGAGCACGCCGAACTTGCGGGCGTAGCGCGCCACCTGGCCGTCGACGCAGTCGAAGACGAACGCGAAGTAGATCAGGATGCCGCCCGCCACCATGCCGAGCCGCGCGCCGGTCGCGAAGCACGCCGCGGACGCGACGCCGAGCGCGATCGAGATCAGCGTCACCTGGTTCGGCGTGAGCCCGCGCCTGGCCGCCCAGCGGGCGATGAAACGTGAGTAGGTGCTGACGAAGTAGGTGGTGAAGAAGCCGTCGGCTCCCTTCACCGCGTTGTTCAGGCGAGCCCTGTCCTCGTCGAACGCCGACATCTCGGTCACCGCCTGGGCGGCTTCCTCCGGGGTCGTCAGGCGACGGTAGAACAGGTCGCGCCTGCCCCGGATGCCGACCGAGACGCCTCGCCGTACCAGGCCGAGGACCAGCAGCTGGAGCAGGTCGTCCTCGGGGCCGAGCAGGTGGGCCATGTCGGCCAGCTCGCGGGCCGCCTCCGCCAGCGTGACCGCGTGCTTGTGGTGCAGGTGCAGCGGGCCGAGCAGGACGGAGTTCGGCCGGGTGACCGCGTGGAAGGCCGAGCCGACCGAGATCACCCGGGACTTGCTCGCGCGAACCCTGACCGGCAGGCCCTCCAGGGTCCGCTCGCCGATCTCCGGCAGCGCCTCGTCGATGGGGACGTCGGGGACGATGGTGTCGCCGTTCTCGTCCTCCTCGCGAGGCTCCTTGGTGATCAGCGCGAGCGCTCCACGCTTCGACTTGGTGATCTGGTAGATCAGCTCGTCGTGGATCAGCGAGTTCGCCGGGAGGATGAGCAGGTTCTCCGTCGAGTGCTCGACCGCGTCCGCGACGGCGCGCAGGTCGCCGGCCAGGTCGGAGGTCTCGACGAGACTGCCGGGAAAGCCCCGGTAGGCCGCGGCATCATCGGATCTGGCGATCGTCACCGGCGCCGGGTCGAGGGAGGCGATCTGGCCGTGCAGCTTGCCGATCACCGTGGGGCAGCCGGGAAGCGCGGGCAGGGTCAGCGCGGCGGACGGCGTCGACTGGCCGAAAGCGGCATAGGGGCCGGGTGATGAACCCAGCAGGACCACGCGGGGCATGGCACCCTTTCGTGCAGTGGTGGGGTGAAACGTGGCGCGGGGAGGTCGCCAGAGGCCAAAGTTTAGTGAGTTTTAGGTGAACAACACGCACTCGTGATCCTTCCGTTCCCGTTGATCGTGATTGAACCGTGCCGGACGGGGCACCCCACTACACTGATCCGGTGAGTCTGTACCGTGACGAGGGCATCGTGCTGCGCACCCACAAGCTGGGCGAGGCGGACCGCATCGTCACCGTCCTGACCAGGCGGACCGGCAAGATCCGGGGCGTCGCGAAGGGCGTCAGACGGACCATGTCGCGCTTCGGCGCCCGCCTCGAACCGTTCACCCACGTGGATCTCCAGCTCCACACGGGCCGCACGCTCGACGTGATCACCCAGGCGGAGACCATCCGCCCGTACGGCGAGCCGCTCGTGGCCGACTACCCGCGTTACACGGCGGGCACCGCGATGCTGGAGACCGCGGACCGGCTGGTCATGGCGGAGAAGGAGCCTGCCCTGCGCCAGTTCCTGCTGCTGGTCGGGGGCCTGCGTACGTTGGGCTCTGGGGAGCACGAGGCCAGACTGGTGCTCGACGCCTACTTCCTGCGCTCGCTGGCCGTCGCGGGCTACGCCCCGGCGCTCGAGGCGTGCGCCCGGTGCAGGGCGACCTCGGTCAGGGCGTTCGCCATCGTCGCGGGAGGCGTGGTGTGCGGGGCCTGCCGTCCCGCGGGCGCCGCCGTACCCGCGGGGGAGACCCTCGCCCTGATGGTCGCCCTGCTCAAGGGCGACTGGCAGGCCGCGGACGCCTCTGAGGGCAGGCACCGCACCGAATGCAGCGGCCTGGTCGCCGCTTATCTCCAATGGCACCTCGAGCACGGCATACGCTCTCTGCGACACGTAGAACGGGAGCACGTAGAAAGGGAGCTCGCCACGTGAACGTCCGTCCCCCGGTACCTCACCCGTCCGGCGCGACCCCGCCCCCCATCCCGCGCGACCTCGTGCCCCGGCACGTGGCGATCGTGATGGACGGCAACGGCAGATGGGCCAAGCAGCGCGGCCTGCCGCGCACCGAGGGCCACAAGGCGGGTGAGGCGTCGCTGTTCGACGTGATCGAGGGCGCGATCGAGCTGGGCATCCCCTACCTGTCCGCCTACGCCTTCTCAACGGAGAACTGGAAGCGTTCGCCGGACGAGATCCGTTTCCTGATGGGCTTCAACCGTGACGTCATCCGCCGCCGCAGGGACCAGCTCAACGCGATGGGCGTGCGGGTCCGCTGGGCCGGTCGCCCGGGACGGCTCTGGAAGAGCGTCATCAAGGAGCTGCAGGACGCCGAGCGGATGACCGAGGGCAACTCGACGCTGACCCTGCAGTTCTGCGTCAACTACGGCGGTCGCGCCGAGATCGTGGACGCCGCGCTCCGGCTGGCCGAGGACATCGCCGCGGGGCGGGTCAAGCCGGCCAGGGTGAAGGAGGAGACCTTCGCCAGATACCTGGACGAGCCGGAGATCCCCGACGTCGACCTGTTCGTGCGCTCCTCGGGCGAGCAGCGCACCTCCAACTACCTGATCTGGCAGATGGCCTACGCCGAGCTGGTCTTCCTCAACCGCCTGTGGCCCGACTTCGACCGCCGGGACCTGTGGGAGGCCTGCGAGACCTTCGCCAAGCGCGACCGGAGGTACGGCGGAGCCGTGCCGAACCCGGTGGCGGAGCCCCCGCGCCCCTGACGGCGGGACCCGCGCAAAGAGCTTCCGTGTCCCCTCACCCGGGAGCCCGGCTCGTCCGGGAGGGACCCCGTCGGCCGCGGAGCCCGTGAGGGGGCCGCGTGCCCCGGCCCGCTCCCTCCGGGAGGAGCGGGCCGTCGCGGCGAGGTCCTCTTTAGGCCTTGACCTCACGCAGGCGGCCGGTCTCGACCTCGTAGATGAAGCCGCGCACCGAGTCGGTGTGCGGGATGAAGGGGTCGTTCTTGATCCGGCTGATGGACTGCAGGACGTCCTCCTCCAGGTCGGGGAAGGCCTCGGCCGCCCAGTCGGGCTTGGCGCCGACCTCCGCCTGGATCTGCCTCTTGAAGTCGTCGTCGGTGAAGGTGAGCATGCCGCAGTCGGTGTGGTGGATGAGGATGATCTCCCTGGTGCCGAGCAGACGCTGGCTGATGGCCAGGCTGCGGCGCTCGTCGGCGGTCACCACGCCGCCCGCGTTGCGGATGACGTGCGCGTCGCCCTCGGTGAGCCCCAGCAGGCCGTAGGGGTTCAGTCGCGCGTCCATGCAGGCCAGCACGGCGACGCCGCGCGCGGGGGGCAGCGGCAGGTCCCCCTTGTCGAAGGTCGCGGCATAACGCTCCGCGTTGGCGAGAAGCTCGTCGGTAACACTCATGGACTCTCCCGGGGGTGTTGGATCGATGCACAGGCCAACTTACCCCTAATACCTACTCAGTCAATAGGTAATTACGAAGAGTGATATATGGATGTGGCGGGGCCGCACCGGCTTGGCCACGCCAAAAGAAATCACGCGCGGCGGCGGGCCCGGTAGGCGGCGACGTGCATCCGGTTGCCGCAGGTGCGGCTGTCGCAGTAGACCCGGGAACGGTTGCGCGACTCGTCGACGAAGACGTTGTCGCAGTCGGGGGCCGAGCATGTGCGCAGGCGTTCCCACTCGCCCTCGACGAGCAGGTGGGCCAGCGCGACCCCAAGGTCGGCCGACAGGTGCTCGCCGATCGAGGCGCCGGGCGCGAAGTAGTGAACGTGCAGGGGGTGCCCGTCGTGCTCGGTCAGGCGCGGGGTGATGCGGGTCCCGCTCAGCAACGTGTTCAGCCGGATGACCGCCGTCGCCTGGTCGGGGGCGGTGAAGACCTTGTGGAAGGCCTCGCGCACCGCGCGCACCTTGGTCAGGTCGGCGGTGTCGAGCTCGCCGACGCCGCTCACCTGGCGGCGTTCCACGAAGTCATCGAGCTCCCGCAGGTTGGTCAGCTTGTCGGGACCTCCGGTCGCGGGGGAGGTGTTGACGAGATCGACCACGGTTGCGAGTGAGTGCACCATGTCATGTCCGAATGGCATGTTGACTCCTGATGATGACGGTTTCGGCGCGGGAAGGTGCGTACGGCTACTCGCCGTCTCGGAAGATTATCCCTCCGCAGCGGGCGCAGGGGGTCTTTCACGGACGCACGTCGTCATGCCTTTTCCCGAGCCCAGGCCGCGAGCGGAGCGCTCAGATGCGGCTCGCCGCCCCGTGCGCCTTGGCGGCGGTCGAGCAGGCCGCGCAGGTGCCGAAGACCTCGACCGTGTGGGTGACCTCGGTGAAGCCGTGCTCGGACCCGACCGCCTCCGCCCAGCGCTCGACCGCGGGCCCGGCGACCTCGACGGTCCTGCCGCACCGGCGGCAGACCAGGTGATGATGGTGGTCCCCGCTGGCGCACGCGCGGTAGACCGACTCGCCGTCGTCGGTCCTGAGCATGTCCACGTGACCGCTGTCCGCCAGGGCCTGCAGTGCCCGGTAGACGGTCGTCAGTCCGATCTTGGCGCCTTCCGCGCGCATCTCGGCGTAGACGTCCTGCGCGCTGCGGAAGCCCTCACTATGGCGGAGGACGTCATGGACGGCATCGCGTCTGTTGCTCATGGGCTGGACTCCTGTGGTCGGCTTCGGCGTACGAATCTACCGAGCCCGAGGGCCAGGACGAACCCTCCGAGCGCTATGACAACAATGATGGCGCCCGATGGCACCTTGACATAGAAGGACGAGGTGAGCCCGCTGACCGTGGCGGCCATCCCGAAGAGCATCGACAATAGCATCGTGCTCCTGAAGCTCCGGGTGATCTGCTGGCTGGTCGCGACCGGGACCACCATCAACGCGCTCACCAGGAGCAGGCCGACCACCCGCATGGCGATGACCACGGTAAGCGCCGCGGTGACGGCGATCAGCAGGCTCAGGAAGCGCACCGGCAGGCCGCTCGCCTTGGCGACCTCCTCGTCCTGGCAGAGCACGTAGAGCTCGCGCCCGAAGAAGGTGACGACGCCGAGGACCGCCGCCGCCAGCAGGGCGATCACCCACACGTCCTCCGTGGTGACACTGCTGATCGAGCCGAACAGGTAGTACAGCAGATTGGAGTTGCTGCCCCCTGGGGCGAGCGAGATGAGCAGCACGCCCCCGGCGATGCCGCCGTAGAACAGCAGGGCGAGCGCCACGTCGCCGCCGGTCCTGCCGCGCTCGCGGACCAGCTCGATGGCCACCGCCCCGAGCACGGAGACCGCGACCGCGGTCAGCACCGGGGCGGTGCCGGTCAGGAACCCCAGCGCGACGCCGGTCAGCGCGACGTGCCCGATGCCGTCGCCCAGCAGGGCGAGCCTGCGCTGCACCATGAACGTGCCGATGGCCGGAGCGGCGAGGCCGACCAGGAGCGCGGCGATCAGCGCCCGCTGCATGAACTCGTACTGCAGGAGGTCGATCAAGGCGTTGGTCTCCAGTCGAGCGTGCTGAGGGGTTTCTCCTCCGCGTGCGGGTGCACGTGGTCGTGGCCGGGCAGCGCGTGCGCGCCGACCGCGTGGGGCGGGCTGCCGTCGTGACAGACGAATCCGTCCCTCAGCACGACGGCGCGGGTGATCAGCGGTTCGAGCGGGCCGAGCTCGTGGGCGACCAGCAGGACCGTCTTGCCCTGGGCGACGAGGGAGGCCAGGGTGTCGGCGAGGAGCTGCTGGCTCTGGGCGTCGACGCCCGCCGTCGGCTCGTCCATGACGAAGGTGTCGGGTTCGCCGGCGAGCGCGCGGGCGATCAGCACCCGCTGTTGCTGGCCGCCGGACAGGGCCTGGACCGGGTCCGCCGCCCTGTGGGCCATGCCGACGGACTCCAGGGCCCTGGAGGTCGCCTCACGGTCGGCCGCGCTGGTCAGGCGGAAACGCCGCTGCCTGGCGATCCTGCCGGAGGCGACGACCTCGCGGATGGTGGTCGGCACGCCACCGCCGACCGAGAGCCGCTGTGGCACGTAGCCGATCCGCCACCACTCCTTGAAGCGCGCGGGCGGCGCGCCGTACAGCAGGGTCTTGCCGCCCGCCATGGGGGTCAGACCGAGCAGGGCGCGGATGAGGGTGGACTTGCCCGATCCGTTCGCGCCGAGCACGGCCACGACCTCGCCGGGCTCGATGGTCAGGTCGATACCGCGAAGCACCGGGCGGCGATCCAGGCTGACCTGACCGCCGCTCATGTTGAAAACCGCTTGGTTGGATGTCACGTATCACCTTTTACGAGCAGCCGAGAGCCGCTTGGAGAGCGGTGAGGTTCTGGCGCATGGCGGACAGGTAGTCGCCGTTCGCCGGCTGGCTTTCGACCGGGTCCAGGATCGCCGTCTTGGCGCCGATCTCCGTGGAGAGAACCTCGGCGACCTTCGGGCTGACGAGAGTCTCGGTGAAAATCGTAGTCACTTTCTCCTGCTCGGCCACTTTCGCCACTTCGGCGAGGCGCGCGGGGGAGGGCTCGGCCTCTGGATCGATGCCGCTGATCCCGATCTGGCGGAGCTTGTAGCGGTCGGCGAGGTAGCCGAACGCGGCGTGACTAGTGACGATCGCGGTTGACGTGCACTTGCTCAGGCCGTGCGCGAGTTCGTCGTCCAGGGTTTTGAGCGCGGTCGCGGTCGCGGCGGCCCGCTCCCGGTAGCCCGTGGCGTGGGCGGGGTCGGTCGCGGCGAGCCTGTCGCCGAGCCCGGTCGCGATTGCGGCCATGCGGGAGGGGTCGAGCCAGATGTGCGGGTCGTAGCCGACGTCGCTGGCCCGCTCGACCACGGCCTCCCCCTCCTGCGTGACCGGGGGAAGCGTCTTGATGGCCGTCGCAGCGTCGAAGCCACGGTCGGCCGCGTGCTGCTCGACCGCCTCGTCGACCGCGGGCTGAACGCCCCTGATGTAGACGACGAGCCCGGTCTTCTCGAGATCGGCGACCTGGACGGGGGCCAGTTCGAGGTCGTGCGGTTCGACGCCGGGCTTGGTCAGGGTGGTGACGGTGGCGTCAGGTCCGCCGATCCGCTCGGCCAGCCACTGCAAGGGGTACATGGCCGCGGTGATGTCGGTCTTACCTCCCTGGGAGCTCTTCCGTGTCGGGTCGGCCTGGCCGGAGCCGCAGGCGGTGGTGATGGTGAGAACGGTGGTGAGAGCGGCGAGCAGGCTTGCCGTGCGCACGTGCATACGTCGGGAGGAGCCGGACATCATGCCCCCCAGTATGCGCGTAAATGAAAATGGTTGTCAAAATCGTCTAGAACGCCCCGAATCGATCGGCGACCAGCAGGAGCAGGAAGGTGAGTAGAGCGACCCGCAGGATGCGGCCCTTCGCGCCGAGCGAGGGCCACGACATGTACGCCAGCCAGCCGACGAACCCGATCACCGGCAGCACCGCGACCCCGCCCAGGAAGGACGGCACGGCGAACCCGGCCAGCAGGAGCGCCACGAGGATCACCGGGATGATCCAGCGGGGGAGCTGGAAGAGGAAGACGAGGGGGGCCGCGCTGCGCTGCTCGACCGCGCGCCGCAGGCCGTCCGCGCCGGGCGTGAAGAACTGCTCGCCCTGTGGGAGGGGGCGTCTGGGCTGTGGGGAGCCCCGCTCCGCGCCCTGAGGAGGGCGGGGCCTGGCCATCGGATGGGCGGGGCGCTCACGGCGTTTTTCGGCCACGACCAGAGCCTAACGCCGCGACCCCTCCGCTGACATGCTCCCGCGCCCGTGCTCTGGCATGCTGGGCGGATGCTCGCTCTCATCCGCTACTCGGTGCCGCCAGGTCAGACAGGGGAGTTCCTCAGACAGGCGCACGACATCGTCGACACCCTGGCGGGACAGCCGGGATACCTGCGTGGCCGGGTGGTCAGGTCGGTTGACGAGCCCGAGCTGTGGGCACTGGTCAGCGAGTGGGAGGGGGCCGGGTTCTACCGGCGGGCCCTCGGGGCGGCGCGGATGGCGATGTATCCGCTGATGACCCTGATGATCAACGAGCCCAGCGCGTTCGAGGACGCGGACCGCCCCTAGCCGGCTCTCACCGGACGAGGCGGCACGATGGTTAATGCGCACGTCCTGCTCGTGCGGCTCCCCTAAGCTGGGAACTCAATCAATTCCTCGCCGACCTCCAGCCGGATGGAGACTTTCTCTCATGGCACGCCGTACGGACATCATGGACACCATCGTCAGCCTCGCCAAGCGACGTGGGCTCGTCTACCCCTCCAGCGAGATCTACGGTGGCCTGCGGGCCTCCTGGGACTACGGTCCACTGGGGGTGGAGCTCAAGAACAACGTGAAGCGGCAGTGGTGGAAGACCGTGGTGCAGGGCCGTGACGACGTCGTCGGTCTCGACTCCTGCGTGATCCTCGCCCGTGAGGTGTGGCAGGCCAGCGGCCACGTGGACACCTTCACCGACCCGCTGACCGAGTGCCAGTCGTGCCACAAGCGCTACCGTGCCGACCACCTCGAAGAGGCCTACGCCGAGAAACACGGTAAGCAGCCTGCTGAAGGCCTGGCCGACATCACCTGCCCCAACTGCGGCAACAAGGGCTCCTTCACGGCGCCCAAGCAGTTCAGCGGCCTGCTGAAGACCTACCTCGGCGCGGTCGAGGACGAGTCGGGCCTGGCCTATCTGCGTCCCGAGACCGCCCAGGGCATCTTCATCAACTACCTGAACGTGCAGCAGTCGGCGCGCAGGAAGATCCCGTTCGGCATCGGCCAGATCGGCAAGTCCTTCCGCAACGAGATCACCCCGGGCAACTTCATCTTCCGCACCCGTGAGTTCGAGCAGATGGAGATGGAGTTCTTCGTCAAGCCCGGCAGTGACGAGGAGTGGCACCAGTACTGGATCGACGAGCGCTTCCGCTGGTACACCGACCTGGGCATCAACCCGGAGAACCTGCGCATCTACGAGCACCCGCAGGAGAAGCTGTCGCACTACTCCAAGCGGACCGTCGACATCGAGTACCGCTTCAACTTCACCGGCAGTGAGTGGGGCGAGCTTGAGGGCATCGCCAACCGCACCGACTTCGACCTGACCGCGCACGGCAAGGCCTCGGGCACCGACCTCAGCTTCTTCGAGCAGGAGACCGGCGAGCGCTACGTCCCCTACGTGATCGAGCCCGCCGCCGGTGTCGACCGCGCCACGCTCACCTTCCTGATCGACGCCTACACCGAGGACGAGGCGCCCAACGCCAAGGGCGTCATGGAGAAGCGCACGGTCATGCGGCTCGACCACCGTCTCGCGCCGGTCAAGGTCGCGGTGCTCCCGCTGTCGCGCAACGCCGACCTCTCACCGAAGGCCAAGGACCTGGCCGCCCAGCTCCGCCGCCGGTGGAACGTCGAGTTCGACGACGCGGGCGCGATCGGCCGCCGCTACCGCCGCCAGGACGAGATCGGCACCCCGTTCTGCATCACCGTCGACTTCGACACCCTCGAGGACCACGCGGTGACCATCCGCGAGCGTGACTCGATGACCCAGGAGCGGGTGGCCCTGGACAAGGTCGACGCCTACCTCCGCCAGCACCTCAACGACTGATCCCGGTCGTTTCAGGACGCGGGGGCCCGCCCCCCCGGCGGGGGGGGGCGCGCGCCGGGCCGCGGCCCCCCCCCCCCCAACGCCGTGGACTCCGCGGCGGCCTGCTCGTCGAGGAGCATCCGCAGCATCGACGGCACGAAGTGGGCGGTCGTC
>NZ_JBFBCE010000153.1:0-10281 GCF_040689595.1 Streptosporangium sp. NPDC051023
CGCCTCCTCCAAGAGCTCATGCCCGATCAGGGCGAGGTGTCCGCGCTGCTGGCGTTGTTCCTGTTCCAGCACTCCCGGCGCGCCTAGGCGTCGTCCCCGGTTCCGGTTTTCCTCTCCCAGTCCCGCGCCAACGCGGTCAGCCGCTCCACCGCGTCCTCACCCGCCGAGCCCGCCCCCTGGGCCAGGCCGAGCAGATACGCCGTCAGCGGCGCGGCCGGGCGTGTCACCCCGTGGGCGACCTCCTTCGTCAGGTCGAGCAGCGCGTCCCTGTCGACCTTCGCCGGATCGACGCCCAGTTCCCGGCAGACCAGCTCGGTCCATTCCGCCAGCACGTTCACCACTCGCTCCTCGTCTGTGACCACGCCGCCGGGGCCCTCGCCCCGGTGGTCACGCCTGTGCCGGAGTGCCCGGCTCACTGCTCCTGGCACGCCGCAGATCCTCAGGCGTGTCGCAATCGAACCACGGCGCCCCGGGGAGGCGGAGCCTGGCGGGGGCCAGCGGGGCGAGCAGCCCGTGCAGCGACCGTCCCTCGTATCGGGCCAGGGCCCGTGCGAGCTCCGCCGTACGCCAGACTCCGGCGAGCCACTGCTGCCTGCCGTCCTCGTCGACGAGCACCGCTCCCGTCCCCGCGGCGTCGAGCAGGGCCGAGACGTGCTCCGCCGTCAGAAAGGGCAGATCCGCGGCGAGCAGCACGACCCACGGCGCGGCCACCTCGGTCATCCCCGCCCGCAGTGCGGGAACAGGGCCTCCGCCCGGCGGGTCCTCGCACAGGAAGATCGCCCCGGGCAGGCCAGGGCGGCGGGAGCCGACGACGATCAGCCTCTCCGCGCCGGGCACCGCCGCCGCCACCCGCTCGACCAGCGGGCGCCCACCGACGTGCAAGCCGGGCTTATCCCTTCCGCCGAGCCGCCTCGCGAGGCCGCCCGCCAGAATGCACGCGTCGTGGCGGCCGGTCATCCGCCGATGGCGGACATCGGGCGGGACGGCTGCAGGAAGGACGGGTCGTCGATGCCGTGCCCGGCCCTCTTCGCCCGCACCGCGGCCAGCCAACGCTCAGCGAGCTCCTCGTCGTTCGCGCCCGAGCGCATCGCGGCCCGCAGGTCCGACTCCTCCGTGGCGAACAGACAGTTGCGGATCTGGCCGTCCGCGGTGAGCCGCACCCGGTCACAGGCGCCACAGAACGGCCGGGTGACCGAGCCGATCACCCCGACCCTGGCGGGTCCGCCGTCGACCAGGAAGAGCTCGGCCGGGGCGCTGCCGCGTTCCACAGGATCGTCCTCGGTCAGGTCGAAGGCCTCCTGCAGCCTCGTGAGGATCTCATCGGCTGTGATCATGTTCTCCCTGCGCCAGCCATGCTGGGCGTCGAGCGGCATCTGCTCGATGAACCGCAGTTCGTACCCCCGCTCAAGGCAGTAGCGCAGCAGCTGAACGGCCTCGTGGTCGTTGACGTCGCGCATCAGCACAGTGTTGATCTTTACAGGGCGCAGTCCCGCGGCGTCGGCTGCGGCCAGGCCGCCGAGCACGTCGGCGAGCCGGTCGCGGTGGGCGAGCTTCTTGAACGTCTCCTCGTCAAGGGTGTCGAGGGAGACGTTCACTCGGTGAACGCCCGCCGAGGCGAGGGGGGCGGCCAACCTGGCCAGGCCGATGCCGTTCGTGGTCAGCGAGACCTGCGGCCCGGGACGGAGCTCGGCGGTGCGGGCCACGATGTCGACCAGCTCGCGGCGGAGCAGTGGCTCCCCACCGGTGTAGCGGACCTCGGTGATGCCCAGCCGTTCCACACCGATGGCCACCAGCCTGACGATCTCGTCGGCGGTCAGCAGCTCGGGTTTCGGCAGCCACTCGAGGCCCTCGGGAGGCATGCAGTAGGAGCAGCGCAGGTTGCAGCGGTCCGTGAGGGAAACCCGCAGATCAGTCGCCACCCGGCCGAACGAGTCCCGCAACATGGGGCGCCACCTCCTCACATCCATCCGCTCGGGCAGGGGGCCAGCCTAAGGCCGGCGCCCGTAAAGCCCACACATCAGGCTCCTTCCCGCGACAACATCATCGCCGGGAGGTTGATTCCTCCGAGCCATGATCTGTCCGGCTTCCCAGGGAAGCGCTCCCCCAGCCCCCGCGGGGAGGGACCGCCACCACGGGCATGGGGCTCAACCTCCATGAATGCCTACATAAGCCACAGGAAACCGTTCAGGCGGTTCATGGATATATGTCTAATTATCGCATAACGCTTTGATGCCAAGGACCCTTCGCGCCACGGAAATCACAGGAGGCGCGTTCATAATCCGTAGCGACAACCTCCGGAGCGCGAAGGGAGCCGGACCCACGTGAGACTGGTACCGGACAAACGCATACGCGGGCTGATCCTCGCGGCGCCTCTGCTCGTGACCATTCCCTGCATCCCCACTGGCATGGCAGACGCCTCATCCGGCCTGGTCACGGCGGCCACGTCCGCCGTGGACCGCGTCCACGCCCACAATCCCCCGCTCGGGGGCCGCTCCGCGGGAAACGCCGCGGAAGCGAAACAGCAAACGCACTCCAAGGAAACGACGGGAGATTTTCCGGGGAAATTTCCGGAAGCTTTCATGGCTCTTTCTGGATGGCCGATTCCGGAGAGGGCTCTCTCATCGGATCAGGACGCCACGTGGCACGGCGCCCTCCGAGACCCCGCGCGACGGCACGGCGGGAACGAGGACGCGATCCAGGCAGGCCCCTTCCTTATCGGCTCGGGAGTGATCCTGCTCGCCGTCGTCCTGGTGTTCCGCGGGACGCTGGACGCCGACCGGCGGCTGGAGAGGACCAGGAGGTCCCGCCTGCATCGGAGGTTGGAACGTTCGAACGAGGAACTCGCCCAGCGGGCCCGTGAGGGGGAGGACAGGCGCGCTCTCGACGCGCCGGAGGCCGAGGCCGAGCCGGAGGCGCGCCCCGGCCCCCTCGTCTGACAGGACGGCGTGGCACCCGGGGCTCGCTCCGGGTCAGCCCTTGATGCAGACGAGCTGCCTCAGGTGGGCGACCACCTCGACCAGATCGGTCTGCGCCGCCATGACCGACCGGATGTCCTTGTACGCCCCCGGGATCTCGTCGATCACCCCGGTGTCCTTCCTGCACTCGACACCGTCGGTCTGCGCCTTGAAGTCCGACAGCGTGAACGTCTTCTTGGCCTTGGTCCGACTCATCCTGCGCCCGGCGCCGTGCGAGGCCGAGTTGAACGCGTCGGCGTTCCCCAGTCCCTTCACGATGTAGGTGCCGGTCGCCATCGAGCCGGGGATGATGCCGAACTCTCCGGATCCCGCCCTGATCGCCCCCTTGCGGGTGACGAGCACGTCCACGTCGTCGTAGCGCTCCTCCGCGACGTAGTTGTGATGGCAGGAGATCGGCGGCTCGAAGGTGATGCCCTGGAGGTGCCGCCGCAGCACGTCGCACACCAGGGCCATCATGACCGCCCGGTTACGCCGCGCGTAGTCCTGCGCCCAGAACAGGTCCCTGCGGTAGGCGTCCATCTGCGGCGTGCCGCCGACGAACACCGCGAGGTTGCGGTCGGGCAGGTCCTGGTTGTGCGGCAGCTTCTGGGCCTGCCCGATGTGGAACTCAGCCAGTTCCTTGCCGATGTTGCGCGACCCGGAGTGCAGCACGACCCAGACGCTTCCCTCGTCGTCGGCGCAGATCTCCAGGAAGTGGTTGCCACCGCCCAGGGTTCCCATCTGGACCTCGGCGCGCTCCCTCCTGGCGTGCACGGCCGGGGCGAGGGTCTCGAAGTCCTTCCAGAAGCCCGCCCAGTCGGCGGTCTTGAGCCCGTGCAGCCTGGTCGGGTCGACCGGCGCCTTGTGGTGCCCGAACCCGACCGGAACGGCCTGCTCCAGCTTGGAACGCAGGTAGGCCAGGTTGTCCGGCAGGTTCTCCGCCCTGAACGAGGTCTTCACCGCGGTCATCCCGCATCCGATGTCGACGCCGACCGCCGCGGGCGAGACCGCGTCCCGCATCGCGATGACCGAACCGACCGTCGCCCCCATTCCGTGGTGCACGTCCGGCATCACCGCGACCCCCTGCACCCAAGGCAGGTTGGCGACGTTGCGCAGCTGCTGCATCACGTTCGGCTCGACCTCGGCGGGATCGGCCCACATGCGGATTGGCGCGCGCCCACCCATCACCTCGTTGTACGCCATCGCCGCATCGCCTCCCTCCAACCGGACCTGAGCCGGATCTCCGCCGGCCGCCCGGCCGACGACGTCAATAACGCCAGAACCCCCCTGTACCCCGCAACCGAATTAAGATCCTTCACCCGCCGCGCACCCGCTGAGCGGCGGGTGCCTCCCGCCGGGTCACGCCGTGACGTGTGGCGGGCGCACCGCGGCCACGTCGTGACCGAAGGCGACCACCAGAACGCCGTGCGGGACCCACGCGAGGTCGTGCACCGGCTCGGGGAAACGCGCCGCGGAGCAGAGCGGCTCGTGGGTGCGCAGGTCCCAGAGCCCGACCTCCCCGTAGGCGCCCACGCGGGTGCCGGTCGCCAGAACGGGCAGGCCGTCGAACTCGGTGACGGCCAGCGCCTTGACCTCGCCCGCCTCGATGGCAGGACGCAGCCGCCGCCCGGTGCGCAGGTCCCAAACCCACACGGGGCCGCCACCGCCGGTCACCGCGATCGGCCTGCCGTCCAGCGTCGTGGCCGCCACCGCGTCCACCTCACCGCAGGGCCTCTCGAGCCCGGGCCACAGCCGCTCGCCGGTCCGCACGTCCCACATGCCGACCGATCCCGCGCGGTCGCCGGTGAACGCGACCGGGACGCCGTCCAGCTCGGTGACGGCCACCTTGGGCGTGCCCGCGAAGGGGCCGAGCGCGGGGCCGAGGGCCGGTCCCTGCAGCAGGCCGCCGCGGAGAAGGTGCAGGGTCGCCCTCCGGTCCTCGCCGACCACGACGCGGACGGCCCGCGCCGCGCGACCTGTGACCGGCGGTCCCACCCGCTCGGCGGGGGCCGTGGGATCTGCGGGGTCCACGAGCTCGACGGGCTGCCCGGTCGACGCGTCGCGGGTCCACACGCAGCCCTCCTCGTCCCTGCTCACCACCGTCGTACGGCCGCCGCCCCGCACCACGGTGACCTCCCGTGCCTCGGCGGCGTGACCGGGGAGCGGCACGCCGGGCAGCCGGTCCGCCTCGACGTCCCACACCCGGATCCGGCCGTCGGAACCACCGGTGACGACGACGGCCCTGCCGTCGCACGTGGCGGGATGGACGCCCCACGACAGACCCGCGTACGGGATCGGCGGCCCCGAGGGCTCGCCGGTGTGGGGATCGCGCAGCCGCAGGCCCCCCTCACACTCGACGGCGACGTCGCACCACGCGGGCGACGGGACCGGGCCCTCCGCCGGGATGAACGGGCTGCCCGCGCGCAGCCACCAGACCCGCCTGTTCCCCTTCCCGTGGGTGGTGACGACGACCGCCCTGCCATGGCGGACGGCGGTTGCGGCGTGCACCGTGTCCGTGCCCAGCAGCGGCGGGCAGATCTCGTCTCCGGTGAGGAGGTCGTGCGCCTCGACCACCCGGTCCCAGCCTGTGGTGACGGCCACGGCCCGCCCGTCGACGACCGCGGTGGCCACGCCGGTCAGGCCCGCCGCGTGGCCGGTCGGGATCGAGCCGACGTGCTCCCCCGTGCCCGCGTCCCACACCTCGACCGTGGGCGTGCGCCCGTCGGGAGCGCGGCCGTCGGCGACCACCACGGGACGCCCCGCCATCTCGGCCACGGCAACGGAGGTCAGGCCCGGCGGCGGGCCGGGCTGCTCGAGCCGTCTGCCGACGCGTTCACCGGTCATGAGGTCACGCAGGGACGCCGTGTCCCTGCCTCCGGCCACGACGAGCGCCCTGCCCTCCACGACGACCACCGCCTCCGCTGAGGCTCCCCATGACGTCTCAAGCCACGCCAGCCGCAGCCGGCCGTCGACCCTGGCCCCCGTGGCCCACAGGGGACGCCACCCCGGCCGGTCCCGGGTCAACGCGGACAGCAGGCCGGTCGCGCCCCAGCGGGCCGAGTCCAGGCTGAGCAGCCAGCCGCGGTCGCCAGGGCGGGCCGCGTGCGCGTCGAGCGAGGTGCGGTAGACGGCGGCCTCGAGCCTGGCCTGCGGGTCATGGGCCCGGTCCAGCAGGGGCGACAGAATGCGCGGGTCGGTGTGCAGCAGCGTGTCCAGATCCCACGGTCGAGCGTCGGGCATGGGCTCCCTGATCGGTCTGTCGGGTGAGTACGGCGGATCCGCGCCGAGCGCGGGCACGGGCACAGGCACAGGCACGGACGGGTTCATGTGGATGCGCGCGCCTCCCCGGGGATACGGATGAAACGATTAACCTCTGCGTAACCGTATGCTGACACGGACGGGTGGATCCGTGAGATCTTGCCGTGCCCACCGCTCTCCTGCAAGATCGCAGGCTGCGAGGCTACGGAGACGAGCCGCGTCCCCGCGGGCGCGGTTTCAGGACACGGTGATCGCGGTGCCCATCGCGAGCAGGAGCAGGACGTCGACCGCCGCGACGGCTACGGCTCCCACGAAGGGGATGCGCGGCGACCGCTCCGCCAGCAGCAGGCCTCCCAAGGCGAACGCGACCGCCCCGGCGAGCGCGGCCCAGCCCCAGGGCCCCGGAGGTCGCGCGGGCCCGAAGACGAGCAACCCGGTCGCCAGGAGCAGGGGGACCGGGATCAGCACGCGCACGCGGGCGACGCCGAGCCGTTGCGGCCAGCCCCTGACCCCGGTGGCGAGGTCCGCCGGGATGTCGGGCAGCACGTTCGCCAGGTGCGCCCCGCACCCCAGCAGGGCGGCGGCGAGAACGGCCCACCAGGCGGGCCACGCCTCCCCGGGCAGGCCCAGGGTCACGAACGGCGGCAGGCTGCCGAACCCGACGGCGTACGGCAGCCATGACAGGACGGTGGCCTTGAGGCCCAGGTCGTACGCCCAGGCGGCGGCGACACCGACGAGATGCGCGGTCCCCGCCGCGAGCCCCGAGGCCAGGGAGAGCGGCACACAGAGCGCGAGGGCCGCGAAGGCCGCCGCCCACACCGTGCGCACGCCGAGCGCGCCGTCGGCGATCGGCTTGCCCGCGCGGCCCGCGGCGGCGTCCCTGGCCGCGTCGGCCGCGTCGTTGCACCAGCCGATCGAGAGCTGGCCCGCCAGTACGGCGGCGGCGACCAGGACGCATCCGCGCGCGTCGCGCCCACAGACGAGGGCCAGCACCGTCACCAGCGTGGTGACGGCCGCGGTCGGCCCGGGATGGCAGGCCCGCACCAGCGCCACGACAGCCGCGAACCCGGTCTTCCGGCCCCGATCCCGGCCCCTCTGTCGCGCCTCCTCCTGTGCCCCGTCCTCCTGTCCCCCGTCCCCCGTCTCCCCGCTCGTCCGTCCCTGGCCCGGCTGTCGGCTCGTCACGGAACCGATGCTAAGCGTGCTGCAGGCGCCATGGAGGCATGCCGTACGCGTGGGTGGGCAAAAGCCAAATGTCCGCGCCTTCCTCATGTCCGGGAGTAACCCTCACATGACGCGAATCGCCGCTGTCCGCGGCGCGCTTCCGCCTAATAGGCATCCTCAATCCGAGATCACCGACACTTTCGCGCGGCTGTGCCTGCCAGAGGGCGCGGACAGACGGGTGCTCGACCGGCTGCACGCGAGCGCCAGGGTCGGGTTCCGCCACCTGGCGCTGCCGCTCGACCAGTACGCCAAGCTCGACGGTTTCGGGGCGGCCAACGATGCCTTCGTCGAGTGCGCCGTCGAGCTGGGGGCGGAGGCGGTCGGTGCCGCCCTGGAGGCGGCCGGGTTCGCCGCCGGGGATGTGGACATGATCATGTTCACGTCGGTGACCGGCCTGGCCACGCCTTCCGTCGACGCCAGGCTGGTGGGCCGCCTCGGGTTTCGGCCCGACGTCAAACGGGTGCCGGTCTTCGGGCTCGGCTGCGTCGCGGGGGCGGCCGGGATCTCTCGTCTGCACGACTATCTGCGCGGCTGGCCGGACCACGTGGCGGTGCTGCTCTCGGTCGAGCTGTGCTCCCTCACCCTGCAGCGCGAAGACGCCTCCGTCGCCAACCTGGTCGCGGGCGCGCTGTTCGGCGACGGCGCGGCCGCCGTCGTCGCGTGCGGCGCAGGGCGGCGTCCCGGTTCCCCGAGTGGCGCGGAGGGCGCGGGGCCCACGGTGGTGGCCACCCGGAGCCACCTGTACCCCGCCTCAGAGCACGTGATGGGCTGGGACATCGGCGACACCGGCTTCCAGGTGGTGCTCGACGCGAGCGTCCCCGACGTGGTGCGGACCTACCTGGCGGACGACGTGGATGGCTTCCTGACCGACCACGGGCTGACGAGGCGAGACGTGACGGCCTGGGTGTGCCATCCCGGAGGGCCGAGGGTGCTCGAGGCCGTCGCGGAGACGCTCGGGCTGCCCGAGGACGCGCTCGAGCTCACCTGGCGCTCGCTGGCCGAGGTCGGCAACCTGTCCTCCTCCTCGGTGCTGCACGTCCTGCGGGACACCCTCGCCCTGCGTCCGCCGCCCCCCGGCACACCGGGGCTGCTCATCGCGATGGGGCCCGGTTTCTGTTCCGAACTCGTCCTGTTGCGCTGGTAGGAGAACGGTGTCCTGGTACCTGTCGCTGTACCTGTCGCTCATCCTGCTCGTCGGCGTGGAACGGCTCGCCGAGTTGGTGGTCGCCCGCGGCAACGCGCGCTGGAGCCTGGCCCGCGGCGGGGTCGTCCACGGGCGCGGCCACTACCCATGGATGGTCGTCCTGCACACCGGACTGCTGGCCGGGTGCGCGCTGGAGGCGGTCCTGGCCGGGCGGCCCTTCGTCCCCGCGCTCGGCTGGCCCATGCTGGCCCTGGTCGTCGCGGCGCAGGGACTGCGCTGGTGGTGCATCACCACGCTGGGCAGGCAGTGGAACACCGAGGTGATCGTGGTTCCCGGCCTGTCCCCGGTGACACGCGGCCCATACCGGCTGCGCTGGCTACGGCACCCCAACTACGTGGCGGTCGCCGTCGAGGGCGCGGCGCTGCCGCTGGTGCACGGCGCCTGGGTCACCGCGGTGACCTTCACCGTGCTGAACGCGGTGCTCATGGTCGTGCGGATCCGCTGCGAGGAGACCGCCCTCGCCACGCTCGCCCCCGTACCGTCTCCCGGCCGGGCAGCGGCGTGATCGACGTCCTGGTCTCCGGCGGGGGACCCGCGGGCCTGGCCACCGCCATCCACGCCGCGCTGGCCGGGATGGAGGTCGTCGTGGTCGAGCCGAGGCCCGACCCTGTCGACAAGGCCTGCGGCGAGGGACTGATGCCCAGCGGGGCCAGCGCGCTGCTGTCGCTGGGCGTACGGGTCGAGGGCAGGGCGCTGGCGGGAATCCGCTACGTGGACGGCAGACACCAGGCTCAGGCCGCGTTCAGGGAGGGGCCGGGGCTCGGGGTACGGCGCACCGCGCTGCACGCCGCGCTGTCGCGGCGCGCGGCCGAGCTGGGGGTGCGGGTCGTGCGGGGCAGGGTCGAGGAGGTACGGCAGAGCCACGACGGCGTCGAGGCCGCGGGGCTGCGGGCCAGGTGGCTGGTGGCCGCGGACGGCCTGCACTCCCCGCTGCGCGCCTCGCTGGGGCTCCGGCTCCCCGATCACCGCCCCCGCCGATACGGCCTGCGACAGCACTACCCCGTCGCCCCCTGGACGGACTTCGTCGAGGTGCACTGGGCCGACGACGGCGAGGCGTATGTGACACCGGTCGGCGAGGACCTGGTCGGGGTGGCCGTGCTCAGCTCCCGGCGGCGCGGCTACCACGAACACCTGGCGGACTTCCCCGCGCTCGCGGCCCGGCTAGAGGGGCCCGCCGCGACCCAGGTCAGGGGTGCGGGACCGCTGCGTCAGCGGGTGCGCTCCCGGGTCGCGGGACGAGTGCTGCTGGTCGGCGACGCGGCGGGCTACATCGACGCCCTCACGGGCGAGGGCCTCTCGCTCGCGCTGCTGTCCGCGCAGGCGCTGGTCGGCTGCCTGCGGGCAGGCGCCCCTCATGCGTACGAGAGCGCCTGGCTGCGTCTGTCACGCAGGCACAGGCTGCTCACCGGGGCGCTCCTGGAGACCCGGCGGCACCGGGTGGCCGCCCGGCTGATCGTCCCGGCGGCCCGGCGGATGCCCGCCCTGTTCGGGGCCGCGGTGCACGCGCTGTCGTGAGGCCCTCCTGCCGTGGGAGGCAGACGCGTCACCGGGGAGAGTGCGGGAAAAGAGCGGACCGCCCCGCCCCGTTGAGGGGGGGGGGGGGGGGGGGTCTCACCCGGGTCCCCACCGGGGGCCGGGCAG